>CAYYBV010000102.1:400-7026 GCA_964469675.1 uncultured Verrucomicrobiota bacterium | reverse complement strand
GCTTCCTGGGGGGGGTGGCGGTAATGGCTTCAGTCTTTCCAGTTCCACCATTTCAGTTTCTCCTTATCGTGCCGTT
Organism: uncultured Verrucomicrobiota bacterium; assembly: GCA_964469675.1. Lineage (GTDB taxonomy): Bacteria > Verrucomicrobiota > Kiritimatiellia > JAAZAB01 > JAAZAB01 > VSJD01. The sequence continues at coordinate 6,950 of CAYYBV010000102.1, read as the reverse complement.
GGTGGTTTGAGAAATAGACGGCTGCCCGGAAGACATAAAGCACGCAGCGATCGACGTGCGTCCCAATGATTTGTTCGAGTTTGTTATAGAGCAGTTCAGGGGTTTTGTCGCGAAAATCGCCGACCTTGTTGACACCGATCAGTCGCAATTTTTGCGCGATTCTAGGGCCGATTCCCGGTATCGACTCGAGTTCGTCGGGTCGCGGTTTTTTTGCTTTAGTTCTTTGCCACCGAGTCGATGCGTTTATGTTGTTTTTCCCTCCAGGCCCACAGGGCCACGGCCGTTGCCGCCGCTACATTGAGCGATTCGATTCCGTTGCTCATGGCAATAGAGACCAGCCGGCAATGTTGACGCAATGCCTCCGGCAGTCCTTGGCCTTCCATCCCGGCCACCAGTCCGTAGCAATCAGGACGCTTCGCGTCCTGCAAGGGTGAGCCCAGCATATCGAGCGCAAAGAGCGGTACGGTCGTGATCGCGGTTAAGGCGGCCAAGTTCGGCCCCTCTTCCAGTTTTATTTTCCAGGCGGACCCTGCTGCGGCGCGTACGGCCTTGGGCAGAAATGGACAAGCCGCCTCCCGCAAAAGCACGATTCGTGCCGCACCCAGCCCGGCGGCGACACGTATGGCGCTGCCCACGTTTTCGGGGTCGCCAAAGGGAATAAACAGCGTGCACCCAAGTGGCCAAGGCGCCTTTAGCTGAAAAGACCGGACAGCCGGCAAGCGCATGCTCAACATTATCCCCGGGGCCCCGAACACATTGATCGTTCGGAATAGTTTTTTATCCAGCAGTATCCATGGAATATCGATCAGCGCTGGCGGGGGTGGGGGTAGCTCGGGGGTCGAAATCCAGGCGCTGATCATCTGGCTTAGCTGGCGCAAGGCTTCGGCCGTCAGTTTGGGACCCGCCAGCAGGCATTCGCCGTGCTTGCGGATACCGTGGGCCGTCTGCAGGGCCAGCAGTTTTTTATAAGCCAGATTGTCGGTGCTGTGGATAACCGGTGGTGGAAGAGTATTCATGACGGCAAGCATGGAAGAAGACTGGATATAGCATTCCGCATTCTGATTCCTGGATTCTGGTAGTTATGTTGTCTACATCTGCCCGATCACGGCTTCCTCTGCCTGGCGCAGAACAGCGATCATAGCGTCGGCCGATTGTGCGGCCCGGAGCTGGAGTAAAAAATCAGTTTGCTTGCCAAGCATGCATAGGCGCGCCAGCACATGCAGGTGCAGGCGAACGTCGTGACAGCCGATCAGAAAAAACACATCGGTCCGTTTCCCGTCAGGTGCGCCAAATGGCACCGGATGGATGGCCCGTCCGATGCTGATGAATGAGTCCGCCACCATGTACTGGTCGTGGTTGCGGGGGTGCAAAAGCGCAATGCCGTCGGATAGCGCTGTGGAACACAATTTTTCCCGTTCCACCAGGCTTTGCAGGAAATCACGTGGATCACACAGGTTGCCGGTGCGATCAGCCAGCGCCACCATGTCGCGGAGCACGGATGATTTGGTTTTAGATGCCAGTGCCGGCTCAATGGCTTCAAGGCGGGTGAGTTCAGTCACGATGAGTGTTTGATCGGACCATTGCCGCGCCAGGGTTGAAGTGTGTTTGTGATAAGTGGCCAGCCGTTTATGGGAAAAACCCAAAATGTGTCGTGAGACCCAGACATCAATATCCTTTTTACGGAAGACCAGGCGGTGGCCCTGCGTTTCCACCGGTATTTCCCCGTGCTGTACCATGGCTTCCAGGTCGGCGCGGGTCAAGTGCAGATAGGTGGCCGCTTCGTTTATGTTGAAGGTGCGATACGGCATTAGCGACTGGGGGCGAATGGCGTTGTGTTGGTCCCAAAAGCTCGGCGTGACCCCATGGGGTTTTCCGACGTGATTGCGGCGTAATTCTTTTTGAGCGTACTCAACTCCTCGTCCTGCGCCATCAGCTTGTCAATTTTGGCCTGTAAATCCCGTAGTTGGATCTGGAGCTCTTTAATGCGCGCATTCTCCTCGTAAAGCTTGGTCTGACGGGCCATAATGCGCCGGTTGAGGTCGTCGTATTCCGAACGGGCCTGCATACTCTGGCGTACGAGCGCTGGATCAACGGATAACGGTTGAAACATCTGTTGCGGGCCGGCCTTGACTGCCGCCTCCGGCGTGGGCGCCGCAGCCTGGGGTGATCCGGCTTGGGTTTTGTCTTCGCCATATGCCAGGCTGACATTAATCAGGATCGCACACATTGCGGTTGTTAATAGGGGCAGGGTTTTCATTAAGCCTCCAGTTATCGATGCCGAAACTATACACGTTTGCGCCGCTGCCTGCGGTGCTATCAATGTTTAAAATAACTTTTTAAAATATATTCTTAATAAACATGGCGTGCAAGTAGTTTTTTTGTCGGTTTTATGTTTTTAACATGGGCTATTTTATCCGGTAATGGGGCTGATCAGGGCGTGTTTTGGTCTGGAACATTTGCGGAAGATTACGTAATCCGTGGTGCGTTTGCCTTGTCGGGCTGGCTCACGCGCAGAAGGGTAGCGGGGGCTGGATTTGAACCAGCGACCTTCAGGTTATGAGCCTGACGAGCTACCAGGCTGCTCCACCCCGCAGTCAAAACTGGATACAAATTACCACAGGCTTTTTTTAATGCAATAGAATTATTACAGCCCGATAAATAAACTTGTTTAATGGTGGCTAACTATTATATTGTAACTTGTTTTTTAATGGGGTAGGCCTGACATGGATGCTGAAAATAAACTGGCGGGGAATGACCAAAGTGCCGCGCTCTGGCGCTTGATCCTGCTGGCATTGTGCTCCGTGGGCATAGCCCTTGGCGTCGTAATCCTGGTTTTACAGGTGGTTGAATATCGGTTTTATAGGGCATCGCCCAGTGCCTGGCCACAAACCGGTGCTGGTGCTGTTGGCGCACCAGCAGTAATGCCCTTGCCGGGCTCGACCAATGCGGCCGTGGTGGTCAATCCTTAAAACCCTTTTCCACCGCATAAATTGCGGGCCTGGTTTCGGCCCCGGCCAGCCGGCTGGCTTCAGTGCTGCACACGGCCGGAAGCTTCCCCGCCGGCCAGTTTTTCGGCCTCATCCAATGTGATGCGGTTGAAATCCCCCGGAATTGAGTGCTTGAGGCAACTGGCGGCAACGGCGAAATTAAGCGCCACTTCCGGCGGCTTGCCGCCGGCGAGCCCGCAAATCAGCCCGGCGGCAAAAGCGTCGCCACCGCCTACACGATCCACGATATCGGTGATTTCATATTTTCGGCTGAGTATGAACTGGCGTCGGTCATTCAGGCAGGCGGACCAGCCATTGACATCGGCGCTGCGGCTTTCACGCAGCGTGATGGCGATCGTTTTCAGATTTGGAAATGTTTTCAGTACCTTCTCGGTCAGCGCCTGGTATTGAGTGGTATCCAGCTTGCCTTTTTCCACACGAACATCGGCCTTGATTCCGAGTGATTTTTGGCAATCTTCTTCGTTAGCGATGCCGATATCCACAAATTTAACCAGTTCGCACATGACTTCCGGTGCGGTTTTGCCGTATTTCCAAAGCTTGCCGCGGTAATTGAAATCACAGGAAACCGTCAGCCCGGCCTGTCTGGCCGCCTGGACCGCCTCCATCGAAAGTTCCGCGGCGGATTGGCTGATGGCCGGGGTGATGCCGGTGATGTGGAACCAGGCGGCGCCGGCGAAAATTTTTTTCCAGTCCAACGCGCCTGGTTTGGCTAGCGCGATTGCCGCATTAGCGCGGTCATAAATAACTTTGGAGGCACGCTGATTGGCCCCGGTTTCCATAAAATAAATGCCAATGCGTCCGGAACTTCTGGTGATGAACGATGTGTCGACACCGAAGCGGCGCAATTCGGCGATACAAGCGTCGCCGATTTCGTTTTTCGGCAGGATGGTCACAAAGGCGGCATTCATGCCGAAATTTGCCAGTGATACGGCAACATTGGCCTCGCCGCCGCCGAAAGTGGCTTCCAGGAGCGGCGACTGCAAAAGGCGCTCGACCCCCGGTGATTTTAAGCGCAGCATTATTTCGCCAAAAGTCACAATACGTTGGTTCATGAAAGATATGCTCCTTATACTTGCGGTTTTTTACTGCATGATCACTGCTGCTGACCGGGTTAAATCATTTTTTTTGCAACAGATGCACGGCAAAACCACCGATTTCGTCTTTCAAATAGACGGCCACCAGTGCGCCGGCAGGATTCTTTTTGGCCGAATGCATGTCAATGGCCACGCCCTTGTTTTCCAACCACACACATGCCCGTGCGATGCTGTTGGTGGCGATGGCGATATGCCCATGCGTGCCCAGCCCTTTGTTTTTATTGATTTCCATTCCATTACCGGCGAAGTTGGAGCTGTTGCCTTCCTTGAGCGGTTGGTTGAACATGGCCGCCAATTGCCGGGCGATGTCCAAAGAAACGGTGGCATCTTTCGCGTTTACACCAATATGGGCCAGGTTGAAGCCGAGCATGATTTCAATGGCTTCACGGGTCAGGCGCGTGATTTCGGCGAATTTGCCCTGTTTGATCAGTTCGTCCTTGACCATCCAGCTGCCGCCGCAGGCCAGCACCTTCGGGAACAGGATGTATTCCGCCAGGTTCGCCGCACTGATGCCGCCGGTGGGGATGAATTGTACCGCGCCGAAGGGGGCGCTCAAGGCTTTGAGGGTCTTGACTCCGCCAAAGGCGTCTGCCGGGAAAAATTTGACGACATCCAGGTTGTGTTCCAAGGCCATTTGAATTTCAGTTGGCGTGGCGATGCCGGGGGTGATCGGGATGGAGCGTTCGGCGCAAAATTTAACCACCGCAGGGCTGAAGCCGGGTGTGACAATGAATTTTGCGCCGGCCTTTACGGCGCGTTCGGCCTGATCAACGGTCAGCACCGTGCCCGCGCCCAATAAAACTTCTGGAACGTTTGCCGCTATGCTCCGGATGGCTTCCTCGGCGGCGGCCGTGCGGAAGGTTATTTCGGCCACGGGCAAGCCGCCCTCCACAAGTGCGCGCGCTAACGGTACGGCGTCGGCGGCGTTGTCAATCTTAACCACGGGGACAAGCCCCATCCCGCCGAGTTTTTTCAGCACGTCATTCATAATTTCTCCCTTTTGATGTTTAGTCAATATTTCTTCGGCAATTTGGCGCAGAAGTTAGAACAAATCTGGCCCCGTTGGCATTTAGTGTGCCGGTTGCGCTTCATCATTACTTTGGCCGGATCGTGTTCACCGCGTATTTCGGCCGTCCGGTGATTAGGGCGTCCCGCACATTTTCCGCTGCCTTGCGCTTCAGTTCTGTCTGCGACTCTTCCATATACCAGCCGGTATGTCCGGAAACGGTGATGTTATCCAGAGTAAGTAAAGGGTTGTCGTGGTTCACGGGTTCTTTTTCAAACACATCCAACCCGGCGCTGTTAATCTGGTGTTCGGTCAAGGCGCGATAGAGCGCGCGCTCGTCAATGATCGGTCCGCGCGAGGTGTTTATGATAATGGCCGTTGGCTTCATCTTGCTAAATGCGGCCTCGTTAAACATACCGCGCGTTTTATCGTTGAGCGGCATGTGAATTGAAAAAAAATCGCCCTCCCGCAGGGCCGTGTCCCAGTCGGTTTTTGCCGCACCCAGGGCGCGGATGGCGGCTTCATCCAAAAAGGGGTCATAAACCAGGACCCGCTTTAATTGGAATCCGCCCAGTTTGCGGTGCAGAATGCGCGCGATCTGGCCGAATCCAAAAAACACAAGCGTCTTGCCCTGGATCCGCCATTCCGGTCCGGCGCTTTGTATATCCCAAATGCCGGCGCGGACTTGCCGGTCACGCAAGGCGACCTTGCGGATACAACTCATCAGGAGCGCCATCGCTTGGTCGGAAACATCCTCGCCGCAATAATCCGGCACGTTGGCCACCCAGATCTGCTTGGCCGTTGCGGCTGGCACGTCCACATTGTCGTAGCCGACGCCGTAGCGCGAAATGATCCGGCAGCGGTTCAGGGCGTCAATGACTTTGGCGCTGATGGGGGCCAGGTTGACGATGATGCCGTCCGCCGCCTGGCATGCCCCGATCAAGTCGGCCACGGACTGGCTTTTGACCGTGATAATTTTGGCGCCAATGGCGCTCAACACGGCGGTTTCTTCGTTGTAATGCGGGTAGCGGTCGTCAGCGATGATTACAGTGTATTTCATGGTGTCCATAGTTTGGCGGAGTTTATACGCCGGAAAACGATCCGAATCCGCCGTCAACGGCGATGCTACTGCCAGTGGTGAACGTGGCCGCGGGTGAACACAGGTAGGCGATGGCCCCAACCAGCTCCTCCGGTTGGCCGAACCGTTTCATGGGCGTTTTACCCAGAATGTCCGTGCCGCGCGAAGCCGAGATCGCACCGGGAGTTTTTTTGATTAAGTCGGCGTTTTGCAGGGTGGGGAAAAAACCCGGTCGGATTTCATTGACCCGTATCTTCGTGGAATGATTTTGCGCCATATAGGTTGCCAGCCACTTGGTAAAATTGCTGATCCCGGCCTTGGCGGCCGAATACGCCAGGACACGGCTCAAAGGGGTATCGGCACT
>CAYYBV010000102.1:0-390 GCA_964469675.1 uncultured Verrucomicrobiota bacterium | reverse complement strand
GATAATAACACCTTCACCCTGCTGAATCATAACTTTACCGAAGATCATGGACGGAATTACCGTGCCCATGATGTTGAGGTCGAAGGTAAAGCGGATGCCGTCGACGGAGAGGTCTGAGAAAAAAAGTCCCTCCTCTTGTTTGGTAATGGCCTTGGGATGATTGCCGCCGGCGCCGTTGATCAGGATGTCCACCCGCCCGAATTTGGCGAGGACGGCGTCCTTGGCCTTGGCCACGCTTTCCTGCTTGAGCACGTCGATCTCGGCGGCCATGGCGGCGCCGCCGGCGGAAGTGATCTCATCGGCGGTCTTTTGGGCTTCGCTCAGGCGGAGGTCGAGCGCGGCCACCTTCACGCCCAGTTCGGCCAGGCCCCGCGCGACGGCGCCGAACAG
>CAYYBV010000101.1:3535-7054 GCA_964469675.1 uncultured Verrucomicrobiota bacterium | reverse complement strand
GATCGGTCTTATCCACCGTGAACCAGTTCTGAAAATTGGAAGACCGGTAGTAGTAAGGCTCGATCATCTTGGCTTCACCCATGACAAAATCGCCAAAATGGCCCAGGCCGTACTGCCGCCGGGCAATTAGCGAGCGGCGATCAAACCGCTTATGATATTCAACACCCACGAACAGGCCACGTTCCAAGGCCAGTTTTTCAATTTCCACCGCCTGCGCGTGCTTTAAGACCAGGGGCTTGACGCACAGCACGTTCTGATTTGCCAGCAAAGCCTCTTTGACCACTGGATAATGAAACTGGTCCGGCATGGCCACAACCACGGCCTGGCGGGGAGGCATCTTGGCCAAAACCTGCTTGAAGAGCTCCGGATAATTCTGATCCGGCGCCTCAGTCAGGGCCGGATAAGGGGTAAAACTCTGACCAGGAAATGCCTGACAGATTTCCGGCGATTCCCTGAGCGTTTTCAGCGGCGGCGTGTTGAGCGCGCAGATGCTGATCTTGCCCACAACACCCGTACGTTGGAGGTGATAAATCGACGGCAGAATCAGATCGTGCGTGATCATACCGCCACCAACAATGGTTACATCAATTGTTTTCATAGTGTCCTTTTGGCTCCGTTGATTGGCAAACAAACCGTTGAACAATTTATTACATTTACACGAAATGTCAACTGATTTTGATTGACAACCGTTGAACGACGACAGAAATGACTGATCTTCGCGCCGCGCCGGCCGGTCAGCCGCTTTCATTTTTTCTTTTTCTGCGGTAATTTTGCACGCCAAGCTTAGATGCTGACAACCCGCCGAAACCATTTTCGTCGATTTTTATTGCCCTAGTCGCCCGATCCCGTCATCATGAATATTTCAAGCATATTCATGCAGGTCCGAAAATTTGAGGCACCATGAAAATAGCCACATTTAATGTCAACTCGATCCGCGCACGGATCACGGCCATTAATAACTGGGTTATTGCAAACAAACCCGATGTGCTTTGCCTGCAGGAAACAAAGGTGGCGGACCCGGATTTCCCGACAGCCGCGATCACAACAACCGGCTACCATGTCATTTTCCGTGGTGAAAAATCGTATAACGGGGTGGCCATCCTTTCCAAGGCCAGGCCGACAGATTTGCGCTTCGGGGTGGATGATGGTCAACCGCCGGACGCAACCCGTTTGATCGCAGCCAGGTTTGGACCGGTCCATATAGTCAACACCTACGTCCCACAGGGCCGCGCCATCGAGCACGCAATGTATCAGTATAAACTCAAGTGGTTCAAACGACTGCGCAAATGGTTTGATCGAAATTTCACGCCAACAACATTGCTGGCTTGGGTCGGCGACCTCAACGTGGCCCCGGAGGCCAAAGATATCCACAACGCAGACAAGCAAGCCAATCATGTTTGCTATCACCAGGATGTGCGCAAGGCATTTGAGCACACCAAGGCATGGGGCTTTGAGGACATTTTTCGAAAACATCACCAGGAAGACGGGCAATACACTTTCTTTGATTACCGCACCGCCAACGCGGTCAAGCGCAACATGGGCTGGCGCATTGACCACATCCTGACAACGCGCACGTTGGCCGAAAAATCCAGGGATAGCTACATTGATTTAACCCCACGGCTCAACCCCCAGGCCTCGGACCATACCGTGCTGGTGGCGGAATTTAAGGATTCCTGATGCCGGCCGAAAACATTTTAACGCTTTTATTATTTTGTAATACGCTGGTATCCAGCCACTGATTTCTCTATCGTGCCGCAATGACTGCTTTCCGGACAAATGCCCCGCCCACCCTGACACAGGCGGCGGACTTTGGCGCCTTGACGCCTGACGCCGTCATCAACGGCGTCGAGGGGGCGCTGGGTGTGCGCTGCAGCAATCTCTGCCGTCCCTTGAGCAGCTATATCAACCGCGTGTATGAAATCGGTCTTGACGCCGGTGGCTTCGTCATCGCCAAATTTTACCGTCCGGGACGCTGGAGTCGCGAGGCCTTGCAGGACGAACTCGAATTTCTCAAGGAATTACACGCAGCCGACATCTCTGTGGTGCCACCCCTGCCCGGAGTTAACGGCGTTTGCTTACACAACTTGGCTGGAATTTGGTTTTCCGTTTTCCCCAAAAAAAGCGGGCGACCGTTGGATGAACCGACGCGGGATCAATGGCCCCAGCTCGGGCGGCTCATCGCCCGGATGCATTCCGTCGGCGCCCAACACCAGCCGCGCGACCGGATTATAATTAATCCGCAGCAATCAACGCTCGGCCACTTGCGCTACATACTGGAATCAGGCACAGTGACGGCGCGATTCCGGGATGAGTACGAACAAACCGCCATGGACCTGATTGCGCTGATCGCGCCGCTATTTAACGGCGTGGAAACCATGCGCCTGCACGCTGACTGTCACCGCGGCAATATCCTATACCGGCCGGACGAGGGCTATCATTTGCTGGACTTTGACGACATGGCCGTCGGCCCCGCAATACAGGATCTATGGCTGATCCTACCAGACCGCCTGCCACGCGCCCGTCTGGAATTGGATCTACTGCTCGGGGGTTACACAACTTTCATGCCTTTTCCCCATGCAACCCTGCGCCTGATCGAGCCCCTGCGCGCAATGCGGTTCATTCATTACACCGCCTGGTGCGCACGTCGTAATGCAGATGGCATCTTTGCCCGGCTGACACCGGATTGGGGTTCCCCGGCGTTTTGGCGCCAGGAAATTGCCGACCTGCAAATTCAGCGCCAGGAAATCATGGATGCCTTGGATGAATGATAAGCAAGCGGTTAGCCAATGCCCATCCTTTTGAAAAATATCACCGCTGACCAGGTGCATTCTGCCCTGGCACCCATTGGAGTAACCCCGCATCTGGCCAGGCAAATCCAGGTGGCAGCCGTGCGGCGCAGTGAATGGCCCACCGGGCCAGGCCTATCCGCCCGAATCATGAGCAAAGTCCGGCAATTAACACAAATCCCACGCCTGGCGCTGATTGCCAAGACTGTCTCGCCGCGGGACGGTTTCACCCGCTATCTGTTTCGCGGCAACGGGCCAGACCAGTTCGAGGCAGTAGGCATCCCCTTGTTGCATCGCAGGAAAGAACGCAAACTCATCGTGTGCGTCAGTTGCCAGGTTGGCTGCGCCATGGGCTGCGTGTTTTGCGCTACCGGGCAGATGGGATTCCGGCGCAACCTCTCAACATGGGAAATGGTCGACCAAGTGGCCATGATTCGGGCAGGCTCCCCATTGCCGGTACGCGGCGTTGTGTTCATGGGTATGGGCGAGCCCTTGCTGAATTACGACGCCGTAATCCAGGCCGCCAAGATATTGTCCGAGCCCTGCGGCATGGCGATTGCCGGCAAAGCCATTACGATTTCCACAGCCGGCATTGTGCCGGGCATTCGCCGTTTCACGACCGAACGGCATCCTTACCGGCTGGTAGTTTCACTGAACAGCGCCGATCCGATTCAGCGTCGCACACTGATGCCAGTGGAGGCAGCGTATCCAACAGCAGACTTAATCAAGGCGC
>CAYYBV010000101.1:2823-3525 GCA_964469675.1 uncultured Verrucomicrobiota bacterium | reverse complement strand
GAATATCATGAAGCCACCGGCCAACGAATATCGTTGGCCTGGATAATGATGTCCGGCATAAACACAAGCATACAGGATGCCCGGCAGCTGGCGGCGCTCACCAGCGGGATGCCGATCCGACTTGACCTGATTGACGTCAACGATCCCACCGGAAGATTTCATCGGCCAACTCCGGAAGAATTAGGTGCTTTCCGTGATGCCCTGCGAACCAACCTGTGCATGCCGGTGGCACGCCGCTACAGCGGAGGCCAGGACATTCAGGCCGCCTGTGGGATGCTGGCGGGGCAAAGCACATGCATGCCTCTGCAAGCCTGATTCAATTAGCCTGATCGGCATGCAACCAAGCTAGGTTAAGGACAAAGTCCGCGTTAGAAAAGAAATCTACCGCACCAATTTGCAAAACTTGGTGTAGGCCTGATCCCAGACGGCAGTATTGGTCGGCTTGAATTCCCGAATAGGAAAGGCCTTTTTGATTATCGGCAGAGCATCACGCAAGGAACGGATAACGCCTAAACCCATGGCTTGCACCATGATGTTGCCCACCGCCGTGGCTTCCACCGGCCCAGCCATTACCGGCAGTCCAAGGGCATCGGCCGTGAATTGATTGAGCAATTCGTTCTGCGAACCGCCGCCCACGATATACACCTGGCGGGTATTCCGGCCGCACACGGCGGAAATATCAGCATTGATCATCCGGTACTT
>CAYYBV010000101.1:0-2813 GCA_964469675.1 uncultured Verrucomicrobiota bacterium | reverse complement strand
CCAAAGCGCCGCGGGTCGCCGGAACACGTTGCCCCGTTTTTCGGCAATACGCGCCAAAGGCTTTTTCCATATTGACCGGGTTATAGAAACCGGCATCATCCGGATCAATCAACGCATAAAATGGTTCGGCGACCTGGGCCTGCGCATAAAGCTGGCCCCATCCCATCTCCTTGCCATCGGCATTGCGCCAGACCCGGCGCAGTTCATGAACCAGCCAACCACCCATACAGTTTTTCAGCAGACGAATATTACCAATCCCGCCCTCGTTGCTGAGATTGGCCCGCAGGGCCTGCGGAGTCGTGATCGGCTTAGGTACAAGCCTGCCCACCAAAGACCAGGTCCCCGAACTGATGATCAGCGCCTCGCCTGGGTCATCCACCGGCGCAGCGGCAAACGCGCTGGCAGTGTCGTGTGTACCGAAGGCAACAAGAGTGGCCGCGTTCAATTCCACCGCTTCCGCGATTTGCTGCTGGAGTTTCCCGATCACCGTACCGGGAGCCACAATCGCCGGCATAACCGCGGGTGGAATGCCGAGCTTTTTAAGAATTACTCCGCTCCAACGCCTCGATTTGGCATCCATAAGCTGGGTAATACTCGCCCAGGAAGAATCCACCTTGATGATACCTCCCAGGTAATAATAAAAAAGCGATGGAATAGGCACATACCGGCAACCGGGCAAAAGAAGCTGCCTGCGATGCTGCATGAACCAAAACAACTGGTTGCTGACATTAAAGGGCTGGAAATGAATGCCGGTAATGGCGTAAATCTGGCCGGGCGAAATGCGCACCTTGATTTGTGCGATCATCGTATCAAGGCGATGATCACGATAGGCATAGACCTTGCCCAACATATCGCCGTCGGCAGTGACAAAATGACCGTCCGCGCCCCAGGTATCAACGCCGATGGCATCAAGCCTTTTACCAACATCGCGCCGGTACGCGCGCAGCCCTTTCAGGATCTGGTCATAGATAAAGGTATCGTCCCAAACCATGCTTTCCACACTCCGGCCAGCGCGGTCCGGCAGATAAAAAGAAATGTTTTCGTAGGCAAACCGATGCACCTCGCGCATGGAAAAAGAGCCGTTATCAAACAACCCGGCGAAACACTTGCCACCCGAAGCGCCCAGGTCAACTGCCAGGAAGCGGGATGATTTGCGATTTGCGATCTTCGATTTCCTGTTTTTCATCGCGCGCTTTCCGCAAAAATCCGCCGTCTATCGTCCGTCTTAGCGCATCTCCTGCCCGCCGGTCACGTTAATGGACTGGCCGGTCATGTAACCAGCCTGTTCCGAGGCCAGGAACATCACCACATTGCAGACATCCGCATACACACAACCGCGCCGCATGGGCACCTGGTCAATGTATTTCTGCCGCACGGCGGCCTCGCTGATCCCCTGATTCTGCGCATATTGTTTGAACAGACTGTTGACCCACAGTGGCGAATCAAGCAAGTTCCCCGGACAAACCGCATTGACCCGCACACCCAGCGCGGCCATCTCCAACGCCGCGCTCTGCACCAGCCCGATCCCACCGAACTTGGATGCGGCGTATGCCGAATTCTTGAAAGAGCCCTTTTTACCAGACTTGGAATTAATCTGGACATATGACCCACACTTCTGGCGCGCCATAACCGCCAAAGCATACTTCATACAAATCATCTGCCCCACCAGGTTAACTTCCATCACCTTACGCCACTTGGCAACATCGAATTCCGTAATGGCGCCCGACAGAAGAATGCCGGCATTGGCCACAAAAACGTCCAGACCGCCGAAGCGTTGGACGGCTTTTTCAACCAGCCCGGCAACATCACCCTCCACCGTTACATCACAAACCACGCCCTCAATCTGATCGCCGAACTTTTTCTGGAGTGCTTGCACTGTAGAGGCAATCTGTTGCTTCTGGATATCGGCCACCAAAACGCGACAGCCTTCCTGCAGCAGGCGCGCGGTAAGGGCTTCACCCAAACCCTGGGCGCCGCCGGTAATCACCGCCCGTTTATCTTTAAGCATCATATTGATTACACGGAAATGGATTCCATGCCTCCTGTATTGCAAGGTTTTTCCAACAACTTTACAGAGTGGTTAGCCACAAAAACGCACCAAATGCACCAGCATGATAAACACATTATCGTTTTGTGCATCTTTGCGGCAAACCTTGAGATTTACGCATACCCTTATGGAACAATTACAATTTTCAGAGACCCACAGGCCGGATCGGCTTGAGTTTTGATGGCTTCGTGGAACTGGTCCAGGCGGAAGCGATGAGTTACCAGCGGGCGGGCATCAATTTTGCCGGCCGCCACTAAATCACGGGCCTGCAGGTATTCCGCCTGCGACGAACTGTTGGCCCCATGCAGGTTAAGCTCATAATAATGAATCCTGTTCGTATCGATCGGCAGAACCGGGTCGGATTTGGGCATGCCGGCAAAAATGGAAAGATGCCCGGCACGGCGCAACAGGTTTAGACCAACCCCAACCAGCGCTTTCACGGAAGCCGCCACGACTACGGCATCAACCCCACGACCGCTAGTCGTTGCCTTGACCCATTCGACAGGATTGGTGACGCCAGAATTCACCAGGTCATCGAACGGCAGTCCCAGTTTTTTCAAGAGACCCAGGCGCGCATCAGATACATCCATGATGCTAATGCGCTTTGCGCCACGCGCGCGTGCCACCAGCCCGTTGAGCACGCCGATAATACCTCCACCAAAAATCACAACATGTTCCGACTGTTCCAGGGGAATGTATTTCATGCCATTGACACAGCAACTCAAAGGCTCGATCAGTGTCCAGGTCTCCGCCGGCAAATCGGCTG
>CAYYBV010000100.1:0-7079 GCA_964469675.1 uncultured Verrucomicrobiota bacterium | reverse complement strand
GATCCACCCACAATGGCAACACGCTCACCAGCGGCCACGCTGACAGCAATATCACTTAATACCGGCTGGGTTTCATAGGCAAACTGGACGTTATCAAAACACAAACTCGTGATGCAATCTGCCAGAACCACGGCAGCCGGCGCATCCTTGATCACCACCGGCGTATCCAGGATTTCGAAGATACGGTCCGCCGAAGCCGAGGTTTGCTGGATGTGCAGATGGATTTTACTGAGTTTTTTTACCGGCTCATAAAGCGCCATCGCGGCAATGGCAAAGGTGATAAAATCTTCCGCCGGCATGTGTGCCCAACGGGCATAGAGCAATACCAGTGCCAGCCCGATAATCGAGATAAACACAATCAACGGTTCAATGCCGGCCTTGTCGCGGGTCACGCGCATGATCCGATTAAAGAATAATTGGCACTGTTCCGTGAAGCGCGCCACCTCGTAACCTTCCATACCGAACGCCTTGACAATGCGAATACCCATCAGCGCCTCCTGCATGATGGACACCAGCGCCGCCAGGCGCTCCTGGCCATGCCGGGCATAACGCCGCACGCGCCGGCCGAAGATCGCAATGGGAATAATGCAGATTGGAAACAGCACCAAACTGGCAAAAGCCAGTCTTGGATCCAGCCAGAACAGGAACCCGACTGCACCCAGCAACACAAATGGCTCCTTGACCAAATCGCCCAGCACCACGGAAACCGCCCGTTCAATCATCATCGAGTCATTGACCGTGCGCGAAATAAGTTCGCCGGTCCTGCTCCTGGAGAAATAACGCATCGAAAGATCCTGGAGGTGGGCAAAGGTCGCCACGCGCATATCCATGACCACCTTGTTGCCGACCCATTGCATGAAATACTCGCTCAAGAACTGACCAACGCCACGACCGGCCGCCAGGATCGGCATGGCCAGGGCGATCAGGATAACATTGGCCAGTGGCGCATTTTGAAAAACATCACGCAGAATGTCACGCGCCGTGACGAGCAATCCGGTTGTGGATCCGGCAAAAACAACCCCACAGACGCCGCCGATAATCAGCCGCGCCAGGTAGGGCCGGGCATAACCGATCATCCGCTTATAGGAACCCCATTGCTGAACGAAGTTTCTTTTATCTTTGGCTGCTGATTTTTGCTTGCTGATTTTCAGTCTCCCGTTTCAAATTACAGCGTGGCGCCTATAGCGTGCGGGCTATAGCCGGCTTCAGTGTTTTAAATACCGTTCAACCTCGATCGCCGCCATACAGCCCGAACCGGCTGCCGTAACCGCCTGGCGATACACGTGATCCTGCACGTCGCCGGCGGCAAAAACTCCCGTCACATTGGTCCTGGCATGCTCGGTCAGAATATAGCCTTGATCATCAAGGTGCACCTGACCGCCAAACGCTTTTGTATTTGGCCGATGCCCAATGGCAATGAAAACACCCTCCACCGGCAATTCCGTGAGCGCGCCCGTTTTAACATGCTTAAGCCGTAACCCGCTAACTTCATTGCGCGCCACATCAAGGACTTCGGCAACCACGGTATCCCACATAATTTTTATTTTAGGATGATGCTTGACGCGCTCCGCCATGATCAGTGAAGCCCTGAATTCATCGCGGCGGTGAATTACCGTGACCTGCGCGGCAAACCGCGTTAGGAACAGCGCGTCTTCCATGGCCGTATCACCGCCGCCCACCACGGCCACATGCTTGCCACGGTACAGGGCGCCATCGCAGGTGGCACACCCGGAAACGCCCCGCCCCAGCAACTTCTGCTCCGACGCCAGCCCGATGTATTGCGCGCTGGCACCGGTGGCGATAATCACGGACTGCGTCTCCAGCGCCGTGCCATCATCAATATCCAACCGCAACGGTTGACGCTTGAAATCCACGGACAACACCTCGCCGCTTTGGATGCGCGCACCGAACCGTTCTGCCTGCGCGCGCATCTGGAGCATGAGCTGTGTACCGTCCAGGCCTTCGGGAAAACCCGGGAAGTTCTCAATACTGGTGGTGGTAGTCAACTGGCCGCCAGGCTGGGCGCCATCTACAACCACCGGCTTTAAATTGGCCCGCGCCGTATAAATTGCCGCCGTCCATCCGGCCGGACCACTTCCGATAATGACCACCTGTTCCGCCATGTTATCGCCACCCTCCGTTTTTTTGCAAAGCACACTATACGGCAGATCACCTGCATTTTCCACAGTAAAAATAATTCAGTTGCTTAAGCCAAAATACGGGATTGGGGAACAAGGATTCTTTAGCGTCATTACTCAACAGGCCCTGCAGCTTCTTAACGAAGGCGTGATAAAGCACGATTTCGCTCGATTCATCTGGCATGGTCTTTTCAGCGTATCAGGCCGGACGCTGATTTCAGAAACACTGATCGCCAGCTTGATATTGCGACCGGAAGCACGTATGATTTGCCTCCAAGCAGAAATCACATCCAGCTAAGGGCCCGTAGCTCAGTTGGTCAGAGCGGAGGACTCATAATCCTTTGGTCGCTGGTTCAAGTCCAGCCGGGCCCACCCTCTTTTCCGCCCTTATCCAGATTGCCAGACACGTTCGGGTAAGGCGCGCACGCGGCGCCGCATGCGCCCCCAGACTTCTTCTTACTCAGGCTCGGGGGCGCCAGGCTCAACTGTCCCAGGTGGAGTGTGAAGTGCCTTGTTCAGGATGGACTTCTTAAGCCGGTGCAACTTCGTGGACTGACGAGATACCGGCGCGTTGACATTGAACAGCTTGCGGCAGGTGGATAATATGGCAACGGTAGAGAGCAGGCCTTTTCCTAAAATGATTTCAGCGGGTTTGGCACCCGCAACGCCGTTGACGCGCGGCACGTCACCCTGTAAAACGCAGTAATTCCGTCAATGCTCGCGACCGGCTTTGGTCAACGGCCGCTCCGGACGAATAATACAGCACGTGGCCACCATCTTTATCGCTGACAATATAGTGACGGGCAAGAACGTTTTTTAAATGTGTCACCGTCCCAAGATTGCCGTCAATAACCTCGACTTGATTGCCCGCTGTTTCCTGAATAATTTTTTTGTAAAACACGAAATGCGTACAGCCGAGCACAATGGTTTCAAAGTCGGCCAATTGCAAACTGCGTAATTTTTCCCTGATATATTTGCGCACATTGCCGGAATCGAAATCCCATGATTCGGCAAAGCCCACCAGCGCGTCCATCTCCATTTTAACGGTCTTGTTGCTTTTATCAACGGAAGCGATCAAGGATTCCAGCTTGCCGGCTTTCAACGTCAATGAAGTTGCCAGAACCAGAATATTCTTTCCGCAGTTCTTGATGACCGCCGGTTTTACCGCCGGTTCCATGCCAACAATATGAAATTTATAGTAATCAATGGATACCGCTTGTTGAAAGTTGCAAGCGGTGTTGCACGCGACCACCAATGCCTGAATATCATGTTTGGCAATAAAATCAACAGCTTCGAGCACATACCCCCTGACACTTTCTTTTGTCTTTACACCATAAGGCGCATTTTTGGTGTCCGCATAATAAAGAAAATCGTAGCGCGGCAATGCTTGCATAGCGCTTTTCAGCACGGTTAGACCACCGATCCCCGAATCAAAAAAAGCAATCACCATGCGCCCCCATTTTGTTACCCCGAACCGGCGCGGATAACATTCATAAATTGTCTTGAATCAACTGGCGAAAACGCCCAAACAGGTAACATGAATCATGCGGGCCAGGGCTTGCCTCAGGATGATACTGCACCGCAAACATGGGCGCCTGTTTATGCTCAATGCCCTCAACCGTCTGGTCGTTTAAATTGACGTGGGTTATTTCCAGCTTTGCCGGGTCCAGGGAGTTCGGATCCACCGTAAAATTATGGTTTTGCGAGGTTATTTCAACCCGGCTGGTTTTCAAATCTTTCACCGGATGGTTGCATCCGTGGTGCCCGAACTTGAGCCGGCAGGTCCGGCCGCCGCTGGCCAGCCCCAAAATCTGATGCCCCAGGCATATGCCCATGAGTGGCACCTTTCCCAGCAGTTTACGCGCGTTGTCAATCGCATAAGTCACGGCGGAGGGATCGGCGGGGCCATTCGAAAGTAAGACGCCCTGGGGCTTGAGTGCCAGCACATCGGCGGCGGAAGTTGCCGCAGGCACCACCGTGACGGCCAGGCCATTCCGCCGCATACTCCTGAGAATATTCCACTTGATACCGAAGTCATAAGCAACGACTTTGAGGTCGGCTTTGGGCAAGCTATCGGCAATCCCCCAGGATGCCGATAGTTTCCCGGTTTCATCCCACCGGTAAGGCTTTGGGCAGCTGACTTTGGCCGCATAATCCTGCCCGTCCAGCCCGCCCCATTCCGCCGCAAGCCGCACGGCCTGTTGTTCGGTAATTTTACCGGACACCGCCAGATAGCCTTTGAGCGTCCCTTGATCCCGAATTTTCGAGGTTAGCGCGCGTGTATCAATGCCGGCAATGGCCGGGATGGAGTTGCGCCGCAGGCATTCTTCAAGCGAGACCTCCGCGCGCCAGTTGCTTGGCGTATTCATCTCGTGCAAAATAAATCCGTTGGCAAAAAACCGGGAAGACTCCATATCCGCGGCATTGATCCCGGTATTCCCGATCTCCGGACAGGTCATGGTAACCAACTGCCCACTATAGGAAGGATCACTGAGAATTTCCTGATAGCCGGTCATACCGGTGTTGAAGACCACTTCGCCAAGCGCATCCGTTAGCGCGCCAACGGCATAGCCATGCAACAGCGTTCCATCCGCCAGGGCCAGGAACGCGGTTTGCTCCCTTTGAGAGCGCCAATTCCATTTTGAATTCATAAGTCTTTGCCAGCTCCGTCAAAGTTAAGCCGTGGGGCATGCCGATGATACTCCTGAATACTGCAAACTTCCATCCTCCCAGTCTCCCGAAAAGTTTCCAACCCTTTTAAGGCTGCCTCCAAGCCGTTGAGCGTGGTCGTGATGGGGATGCCCCGGATTACGGCTTCGGCCCGCATTTTAACTTCATCCACCCTGGGGCTTTCCCCGCTCGATGGCGTGCTAATAATCCAGCCAACATTTTTCTCATGGATCATATCCAACACATGTGGCCGCCCCGACGAAATGCGAAAGATCGCCTGACTGAAAATTCCGTTGTTGCGCAGGACCGTGCTGGTGCCTTCCGTGGCATACACGGCAAAACCCAGGGCACACAAGCGTCGAGCCAATGGAATCACGGCGTCCTTATCCGAATCCCGCACGCTCACGAAAACGTTGCCGGCAATCGGAAGCACATTCCCGGCCGCCACCTGGCTTTTCAAAAAAGCCATGCCGATATTCATGTCGATTCCCATAACTTCGCCGGTCGACTTCATCTCGGGGCTGAGGACGGTATCAATACCCGGGAAGCGCACGAATGGAAACACCGCCTCCTTCACCGACACATGCCGCGGCAGAACCTCGCGGGTAAAGCCTATATCTTTCAGTTTGCCGCCGGCCATCACCAGCGCCGCCAGCTTGGCCAAAGGCACTCCGATGGCCTTGCTGACAAAGGGAACGGTTCGCGAAGCGCGGGGATTCACTTCCAGCACATAGACCGCACCATCCTTGACGGCGTATTGGACATTCATCAACCCGCACACCTTCAAAACCCGGGCCAGATCGATCGTATGCTTGCGAATGGTGGCCTTGATAGATTCAGTGAGCGTATGCGACGGAATCACACAGGCACTGTCGCCGGAATGGATGCCCGCCTGTTCAACATGCTCCATGACCCCACCGATAACCACCGTCACGCCATCGGCAATACAGTCCACATCAACCTCCACGGCATTATCGAGAAAGTCGTCAATCAGCACCGGGCGATCCAAGGAAACCTCAACAGCTTGGCCCATGTATTTCCGCAGGGAATCCTGATTATAGACAATGACCATGGCGCGTCCGCCGAGCACGAATGAAGGCCGCATGAGGACCGGGAAACCGATCCGCTCGGCAATCTGCGCCGCCTCCTCAACGCTGGCCGCCAGCCCGCTGTTGGGCTGGCGGATACCCAGGCGTGTAATCAGCTCATGAAACAGCTTGCGATCTTCCGCGGCCTCGATGCTGGCGCTCGGCGTCCCGATGATCCGGACACCGTTCTGTTCCAGGGACTTGGCAAGGTTTAGGGGGGTCTGGCCACCGAACTGCACAATAACTCCCCAGCATTGCTCCCTTCGGTAAATATTAAGGACATCTTCCAGAGTCAGCGGCTCGAAATACAGGCGGTCGCTGGTGTCATAATCCGTGCTGACGGTTTCCGGATTACTGTTGACCATTATGGTGGCAAAACCTGCCTGGCGCAGCGCAAATGAAGCATGCACGCAGCAGTAATCGAATTCGATCCCCTGCCCGATCCGGTTCGGACCGCCGCCCAGAATCATGATTTTCTTCTTCGTCGCCGGCGGCAGTGGGGCCTCCGCCTCGTCCCCGTAGGCCGAGTAGAAGTAGGGCGTCGCCGCCGCAAACTCCGCCGCGCACGTGTCCACCGTGCCGTAGGTCGGGTGCAGGCCCATCCGGTCCCGCGCCGACCGCACGGCGTCTTCCGTCGTGCCCAGCAGCACCGCGATCTGCCGGTCGGAAAAACCATACTCCTTCGCCTGCGCAAACAGCGCCCGCTCGGCCTCCAGCCCCGCCAGCGTCTCGGCCGCAAGAATCTCGCCCTCGAAGCCGATGATTTCCCCGATCTGCCGCAGAAACCACGGATCCACCCCCGACAACGCCTCCACGCGGGGGACATCCCAACCCCTCGCTAGCGCCTCCCGCAGATGAAACAACCGCAGCGGACTCGGACGCACCACTTCCTTCTCCAGATCCGCGTCGGACAGCGCCCCTTCGCGGTCCGCGCGCCGCACCAGCCCCGCCCGGCCGATTTCCAGCGACCGCAGCGCCTTCTGCAGCGCCTGCTTGAAGTTCCGCCCGATCGCCATCGTTTCCCCCACCGACTTCATCTGCGTCGTCAGCGTGTCGTCGGATCCCGCGAACTTCTCGAACGCGAACCGCGGCGCCTTAACCACGATGTAGTCCAGCGACGGCTCGAAGCACGCCGGCGTCGACCGCGTGATGTCGTTGGGCAGCTCGTCCAGCGTGTAGCCGA
>CAYYBV010000099.1:2783-7159 GCA_964469675.1 uncultured Verrucomicrobiota bacterium | reverse complement strand
GCAGGATTTGCTTGAGCGTCTGCCAGGCATACAACAGCCCTGCCGCCGAAGGCGCACCGGCCACAATGCCCTGCTCCCCAACCTGGAGCGTGTAGGACTCGGGATGCTGGCCGGCGCAGGCACCGGGCAACCCGCCGCGCCCAATAAAAAAATAAAAACCGGCGAGCGCGCCCGACCGGACTTGCGGGGCCGCTCCAAACTCACGGCTCCATTCTTCCGGAAGAATGCGCAGCAACGCGCCGGCGGAAGCCCCGATCTCAATGACCGGACGCTGCAGTTCGTAAAACCCTGCCAACGGCAGCAGAACGCGCGGCTTGGGCAACAAGCGTAATTCGGCGCAAGCTCCAGCGGATGAATTCATGTTTACCACCCCTCCGTTAGCGTGTCATTAAAACATGCAAGCGCGCATCATCCTCAATCAACACTAAAAATCAAGTTCAAAGTCACCCATGTGTTCGATTGTTCCACGGCAATGATATACGCTGACGCAACTGATGGCACCCGCTGCCTGCCCCCGCCGCCACCGGCAGGCCGGGCTAATTATAAATTTATTTTTGCATGGACACTAGCATTTATGTAGATTGCATCAACAAACACGACATGCAAGTTGTTTCTTGCACGAATTCTACTTTTAAATCAACGGGGCCTCCGCCGCCAAAGGGTTGTAAAGACATCCTTCAAAAACGCCAATGTCCTCCGAAAAATCCGATCACGCGATTTTGGCGCACCGGTTGCATTGCGAAAAACTTGCCGTATGCGTGTATAGCGACACCCTTGGCAGATCACATTTGCGCCAAACTTGCGCGTACAAAATTCAGGTATAAATTACGCTCGCAACCGGCAACAAATCTGTTATGATCTACTCCACTATGAAAACAAGAACTGCTTGTATAACACGCGCCACGCGCGAAACGCAGATAAAAATCAGGCTGACGTTGGATGGCCGTGGCTGTTTCGACATAGACACCGGTCTGCCGTTTCTCAACCACATGCTGGAACTTTTTGCAAGGCACGCATTGGTAAACCTGCGCCTGCGAGCCCGCGGCGACCTGGACGTAGATTATCACCACACCGTGGAGGACCTGGGCCTCTGCCTTGGTCAGGCGCTGGACACGGCTTTGGGCAACCGGCGCGGTATACGGCGCTATGGTTGCGCCACTATTCCAATCGACGATGCGCTGAGCCGCGTGGTCGTGGATCTGGGCGGACGCCCCTACCTCGTCTATGCTGTTGCCAATAAGCGCCGTAAAATCATGGCATTCGACGTAACCCTGATCGAGGAATTTTTACGTGCTTTCTGCGTCCAGGCACGGATGAACCTGCATGTGGCCCAACTTTATGGCCGCGAGCCGCACCATGCATACGAATCTGTATTCAAGGCCCTGGCACGCGCATTACGTGAAGCCGTGGCCCTGGATGCGCGCGAGACGGGTATTCCGTCCAGCAAAGGAAAGCTGTAACGGCATTGCTTGTCCCGCGTTAATCTAAATAAATTACAGGCGTCCAAGAACACAAAACATTCTTGGCTCTTCAGGTATGACCGCACTGACTATAATTCCGGCAATCGACCTGTAGGGCGGTCGCTGTGTGCGCCTGCGCCAGGGCGTTGCCGCCGATCAGACGGTATATTCGGATGACCCCGTGCAGATGGCCCAGTCATGGGAAAAGCAGGGGGCCGCCTGGCTGCATGTTGTGGATTTGGATGGCGCCTTTCAAGGATTGCCCGTGCACACCGCCTTGATCGAAAAAATAGTGCGAAGCGTACGGATACCTGTGGAGGCAGGCGGCGGACTGCGTACCGATGAACAGGTTGAAACTTTGCTGTCGCTGGGCGTAGCGCGCGTCGTACTCGGCACACGCGCCTGGACATCGCCAGAAACGCTCGCGCGCCTGGTGGACCGCTTCGGCGAACGCGTGGCGGTCGGTCTGGACGCGCGCGACGGCATGGTTTCCATCAGAGGCTGGACCGAAACTACCGGAACGGATGCATTAGCATTGGCCACACGCCTGCAGGCCCTGGGCGTCGAGACACTGATTTATACAGACATCGCCCGGGATGGCATGCTAACAGGGCCAAACACGCGTGCAATCGCAGCACTGTGTGATCAGATCACCTGCCGGGTAATTGCCTCCGGGGGAGTGGCTTCAACGGCGCATCTGGCCGCCTTGGCCGCATTAGGCAAGCCGAACCTGGCGGCGGCAATCGTGGGCAAAGCGCTGTATGATGGCACGGTATCGCTTGCTGATCTGCAAGCAGGGAGTAAAACATAATGATGATGAATGTTCACGAATCGCGGCTGACCAACGGCATACGCGTGGCAACTTCCACCATGGGCCATATGCAAAGCGTGGCGCTCGGCATCTGGGTGGGAATCGGCGCGCGTTACGAAACTCGCACCCTGGCCGGCATCAGTCACTTCATCGAGCACCTGCTATTCAAGGGCACCGAGCGCCTGTCGGCACGCGATATCTCGCAGGCCATCGAAGGGCGTGGCGGATTCTGCAACGCGTTTACCCAGGAAGAGCTGACTTGCTACTATGTCCGCACCGCCGACGACCACACCTGGAAAGCACTGGATATTCTGGCCGAAATGTACCGTCGCCCGCGTTTCGCGGCGGCTGACATCGAGAAGGAACGCAACGTCATCATCGAGGAAATCATGATGTACCGCGACCTGCCGGAACAGGTCGTCCAGGAAATGCTCAGCGCGGCGTTATGGCAAGACCATGAACTCGGTCGCCCGCTGATCGGCTCTCCCGGGACGCTGCGCGAACTGACGCGTGACCATATCCTGATGTTCAAAAAAAAGAAATACGTGCCGGGTAACACCGTTTTTGTTTTTGCCGGCAACGTGCACCACGATGAGTGTGTCCGACATGTTGACAAATTAACCCGGAGCATCACGGTGGCACGCGAGCCTTGCTACCCGCTCGTCACCGCGGCCGTGTCACAAGCGCGACTGCACCTGAAAGCCAAGGAAATCGAACAGGCCCAAATGGCACTGGGGTTCAGAATTTTTGGACGTTTCGACAAACGGCGCTATGCCTTAAAACTGCTTAACGTGATGCTTGGCGAGAATATGAGCTCGCGCCTTTTTCAGGTTATCCGTGAAAAGCACGGACTGGCATATGCCATTCATTCCGGCGTGCAATTATTCGCCGAGACCGGCGTGCTGGCCATCAGCGCCGGCCTTGATCACAAGCGCCCAGACAAAGCGTTGGAGCTGATCGTACGCGAAATCAATCGTTTAAAACAAGAGAAGGTCAGCGCGCGCGAACTGGAGCGCGCCAAGGAATATGTCATTGGCCATATGCGGCTGGGACTGGAAAACCCATCGGGACACATGATGTGGGTGGGTGACCAGGTATTGAATTACGGGGCGATTAAGTCACCTGAAGATGTGATTGCGGCAATCCAGGCCGTGCAAGCCGATGACATCCAGAAACTGGCCGACACGATATTTAAGGAACGAACAACCAGCCTGGCTTGGCTCGCGCCGGGAATAAGCGCCAAGGATGGGGACCGCTTTAAGGCCCTGCTGGCTGAGATCTAAACGACTTCTGGCGAAAACGAACGCAAAGACGGACCGTTGCAGCAAACATACCGCACGCGCACACAAAAAGCCCAGGGTACTATGAAAAAAACATTGATTGGCATTCTTATCCTGATTGTGGCCGTGGTGATCGGCTTGCAGTTGTTCCTGGCCTACGGGCTGACCGATTCCCTGCGCCAATGGGTTCTGCCGATGGCCAAGGAGCGTTGGAACCTGGACATCAATGTGGCACGGGTTAGCGTTAACCTGCCGGGGGGATCGCTCTGCATTCACGGCATACAGGTAATCAACCCGCCCGGATTCGATGATCCCAGCATGATCAGCATGCAAAGGTTTAAACTGAATATCGGCCTGCTGGCACTTTTCCACGGTGGCATGGCTGAAATTGAGAAAGCCGATATCCGGGACGCGACACTCAACATAGTGCGCAACCGGGAAGGCCTGCTGAATATCGCTCCAGCCCTCGCGGCTATTCATAACGCCATGTCAAATGCGCCCGCCGCCATAAACGGTGCCGTTGACCCGGCAAAACCCAGCACTACCCCGCCAAACGTCCGGAGAATTCCTGACTTCGCGATTCGGCAAATGCAAGTCAAAACGCAACTGCACTATATTGACCACAAGATCAGTGACCCGCCCTTCCGGTTGGGTCTCGACGTGCAGGTGCGCCTGAAAGATATAACCAACTATGGACGAAGCGATGTGATGTCCGGCACGATCAACCTGCAAGGCCACATTTTGACAACTGATCGCAAGTGCGCGTTCGATCTGAACGGCCGGATCGCCCCGATCAAAGACCCATCCCAGTCCAGCTTTGATCTG
>CAYYBV010000099.1:542-2773 GCA_964469675.1 uncultured Verrucomicrobiota bacterium | reverse complement strand
ATCAATTTTGCACCTTACATTCAACAAAGTCAGACTCACCAGGGAGCAGCAGGAAAAATATAGCGGGATTCCTTTCCCCGAAACTTTTAAAGTACTTGTTCCGGTCGCAGGGACGCTGACTAACCCGCAAATTGATATCCGTGAAGCCCTGCTGAAAACCCTGGCCAGCAAGGACACGTTCGACGCCCTCCTCCAGGGTGTCATGAATGCCCAGGAAAGTCACACTAATGCACAATCCAAGAGCAAAGTACCAGGCACAAACGATGCCGCCGCTGGCAAGCTGGAGCAGCAATCTGATATCCGCAACATTTTTGGAGAATTATTCACGCAGCCGCAATCTAAAAACAAATGAACGCTAAACGGCAAATATTCGAGTGGCTGATTTGGATAACGGCTACAGCCGCCGTTATTCTTGCGGCAGCCAACCTTTACCTCGGTGACTTAAACCAGGATGAAGGCTGGTACTTGTATGCGGCCCAGATGGTGGCTGCCGGCCAATGGCCGTATGTTGACTTCGCTTTCACGCAAGGACCGGTTATGCCATTGGTCTACGCGCTTTTTGCGCCGGCAATCAGCACAGGGGGACTGGCGGGCGGGCGACTGCTAACTGCGCTGCTTGGCATTTTGGCCGCGGTGCTAGCCGCCCGGCTGGCGGCCCGCCTGGTAACCACGGAACTGCAACGTTACGCAGCACTCATCACTTTCACCCTCATCAGCGTTAATGTTTATCAAAGTTATTTTTGCACCGTAGTCAAAACCTATTCGCTCACGGCGCTCCTGTTAATGCTGGGATTCCTGGCACTGGCCGAGGGTTGGACTCACCGCCGCACCTGGTTAATGTTCATGGCTGGCGCATTCATAGCGCTTGCCGCCGGTACACGCTCTTCCGCTGGAGCAATTCTGCCAATCGTTTTGCTCGGCCTGCTGCAGTCCCGGAAACATGCGCCGCCTAGGGCTTGGTTTAATTTCGGGATAGGCGCCATATTGGCGGCCTGCATTGTCTGCCTGCCATTCCTGGTTCTGGCGCCGGATGCTTTCTTTTATTGCACAATGCAATATCATACCCTGCGTCATTCCGGAGGCAGTTTGATGGCGCTGGCCTTTAAAGCCGGCTTCTTGTCACGCCTGCTTCAGGCTTATTTTGTGGCATTCAGCATCGGCGTTGGTGTTTTTGTTGCCAAATTGGCTTTGGCCGGCACCACTGCGGCGACATCCACCGCACCGGGAACCACCCCCACCACAACAACCATGGCCGCGGTGACCATCATGCGGATTCTATGGACGAGCACGATTTTCATCACACTGATTCATTTTTTGGCGCCATTTCCTTACGATGATTACCAGGTGTTCGTGTTCCCGCTGCTGGCAATCGCCGTGGCCAATGCGGCCATTCGGCTTGTCGGTCAGCGCGGGGCCCTGTGGTTGACCATGGGCATACTGGCCTTATCACTGGGCGCCGCCGGATCATCACCCCTTAACCAAGACTGGTTCATTCAGGGACGCGACCGTATCTGGTGGCTGGTCAAAGACCGTTCCCCGCTCCAAAAATTGCGCGATACTGCCGCGCAAATCAGGCAGGTCACCCACCCCGGCGACTTATTGCTGACCCAAGACCCCTACTTGGCCGTAGAAGCCAACCGGAAACTGCCGCGTGGGCTGGAAATGGGCCAATTCAGTTATTTTCCTGATATGGCTGACGACCAGGCCAAAAGATTGCACGTGTTTAATCGCGCGGGCCTGGCTAATTTTCTACAGGCAACGGACGCGCCCCTGGCCGCACTGAGTGGCTATGCCCTGGCTATCCAATCACCAGACGTGACGCCAATATCGTCGGAAGATCAAGCCTTGTTTAACGGGATCGTCATGGACCGGTACACGCCAATGACCAACATCCCATGTTTTGGGCAAGCCGGAACGACCCTCACAATTTACCGTAAGAAAAACGGGCTTTAGGCGCAAACATATGCAGGCATATTGCGTAATCGCACCTTATAATCCGGGAACCGTTAAAAACAAACAAAATTATTACAACTAATCACGCACCGCTGACGTGGAAACAGATACGGACAGCAAGACCGCCGGCGGTTGCCGTGTCAACGGTCGCTTTGCCAGACAGCTAAATACCTGATCGGAGACCATCATGAGAGTCGCGTTGCTGGGCTTGCCCCAATCTGGAAAAAAAACATTTTTCACACTGCGACTTACGCCCCAAGCAAATGGTTCTGCCATGC
>CAYYBV010000099.1:0-532 GCA_964469675.1 uncultured Verrucomicrobiota bacterium | reverse complement strand
CACACTGCTGACCGGGCGCGGCCGCGGTGCGGGCGGGTTGCCGACGCCCAAGCCAAATGAAACACTTGAAGGCGTTGCCCTCATCCATGACGCGCGGGTGGACACGCTGGCTAAAATGTTCAAGCCGGAAAAAACAAAGTATGCCGAAAATCTCATTGCGCTTTGTCCGGACATGGCCATTGGCGACGCCAAGCGGGAATGGCTCGAGGCCGCCCGGCATTGTGATCTGCTGTGCGTAGTGATCCGCGCTTTCACATCCAACGAAGTCTATCACCCGTCCGGTTCCGTGGATCCCGAACGGGACCGGCTGACGTTGGAAGCGGAACTGCTCCTGGCTGACCTGGAGCTGATCGAAAAGCGCCTGGAACGGCTGGCCAAGGAAAAACGCGCCGGGCAAACACCCCAGCAGGCCCAGGAAGAACAGACGCTTATCAAACTCAAAAACACGATTGAAACTGCAATGAAATGGGTGCCCCTGTCGCTCCCGCCCCAGGAGCTCGAGTCCGTCCGCAATCTTAACCTGCTGATCCTC
>CAYYBV010000098.1:3192-7300 GCA_964469675.1 uncultured Verrucomicrobiota bacterium | reverse complement strand
TGAAACATGTAGCGCAACTGCGTGTTCTGATCGCGATAGCGATCCTGATCCCCGGGTTCCAGCCAAACGGCAGGATCATCCTTGACCTGTTCCAACCCCGGCCCAACATATCGCTTTAGGTGACGCAAAACTGAACGCTCGTGATAACCCTCCTCGGGATTCGCAGCGGCTTCCGCCGACACAAATCCGTAGCGCACACAATAATCGCTCATGCGTGTGCCTAAGTAGGGGATCAGCGTCGTGGCCCAGGACATGTTGGGCAGGCCGCCGCTGGCGCGGCGCAGATTCATATTCAGACTTAAAAGCTCGAGATCCGCGCTCAGGTTCATTTTGGTCGGACGCGTCGTGACGCCATAGGGCAACCCCGTAATCTGTTCGGTGCGCAGCCGGAATCCCATTGCCGCAAGACGCTTGACACTGTTAAACATCAACTCCGAGGGCATAACCCTGTTCAGCACTTCCTTGCGCACGGTATCATCAGCCGCTTCAATTGCCATGGTCAAGCCGGTAAAGCCGATTTCACGCAGGCAGTCTAAAACGGCCCGCCCGCGCTCCTTGACAGGATCAATCATTTCGAAACGGGTTTGCCCATGGAAAGGAATGCCCAGGCGATAGATTTGCTGAAACTGCCGTAAAAAAGCAAAATGTTGCGCAATACCGAGAGTATCATCCTGCCAGTATAACATGCGCGTTTCGGGCGCATTTTCCATGAGCGCGCGAATCTCGGTTAATACATCTTCCGGCTTTCGCATATTGCGCGGAAACAAGCGGCCCGACGGCCCCAATGCTTGCTGTAGCGCATTCAACTGTTCGGGGTCCAGCTGGTGTTTCAGGCTGGCAATACTGCTTGAGTTGTAGCAATAAGTGCAGGCAAAAGGACACCCGGTCATGCTGATCAGGTTTTTAATCGGATTACGCCAATGTTCGGGATAATCACGATAGAATTGGCGCCGTTCCGGCTGCGGAAACGGCAAAATGCGTCGAGGCAGCACAATGCCCGGCGCCACCTCATGGCGCAGAATACGCGTTAAGGCGTCGAACCCCTCGCTGACCACCACATAATCGGCATGCGCCAAGGACTGGGCGGGGAAATACGTAGCATGCGGACCACCTATAATACGGCCAATACCTGGAAAATCCTTTTTCAATCTTTCAAAATAGGCATACAAAGGCACATGATTGCCCGTATAAAGCGTATAGCCCACCATGGCAGGGTGCAACTCGGCAACGGCCGCATGAAATTCCGAAAAATCGTTGTTCCGCACCAGGCGGATGTGAGGCTCCCAGCCCAGGTCACGCGCCAATCCGGCCAGGTAAAACAACCCCAACGGCTCGATAGAAGAATAGGTCGCTCCAAGCAATAGCCGGGGCATAGCCGCGCCGCGGACGCATGGCGCTAAATTCGCCGCAGAGGCGCCATTATGATTGTGCGTGATTAAGCGTTGGTTTGGAATACGGCTTCGCATTAAATTATCTTTTATTCAACACATTATCAAGAATCGAATTGGCACGACCTACAACTTGCTCAAAGGAAATGGCCTCCATGCAGGGCCGGGCGGCTCGTTTCCGGTCGCTATCAGCACCCCAATTCATGTATCCACATCCCGGACAAGTCGTGTCGATGGCTTCCGCCCTGGGACCGATGGCTCCCCAGCGCCTGGAATGCGAGGGGCCATGCAGGCTGAGCACCGGCACGCCCAGCGCGGCCGCCAGATGAGGGATACTGGTGTCGATGGAAATCACGATCGCGGCACGGCAAAGCAGGTCCAACATAGCGGCAAAATTCAATCCGGCTAAATTGTGCATTTGTTTATCGGGCCAGGCACAAGAAGCAATTAAAGCTTCCGTTCGTTCGCGCTCATTTTTCCCTCCGGTAAAATAGACCGCCAACCCACGCGTATTCAGCCGCCGGACAACTTCACGCCAGCGGTCAGGCGCCCATTCTTTCAGGGCGCCCCATTTTGCGCTACCAGACCAGAGATGACAGACGGCAAAAGGCAAAACGACATTGACACGGTGCATTTGAACTTCCTGCAGGGCCTTGGCGTTAAGCTTCAAGGTCGGCGGGTGCAAAGGCGTGACGCCCATTGTTAATAAAAGAGACTTGTAATTATCCACTTCATGTTGATCAAAGCGCAGCGGCATGACATGGTCGTGCGCATAATGACGGTGCTGGCCGGGTGTGTTAAACCCGGCCGTCCAACGTGCTCCCGAAAAAAATGCGACCAGCGCTTCAATCCGCGGCCAGTTCCCAAAATCCAGGCAGATATCCGGTTTCAAGGCACGCAGCGTGCGCAGTGTCGCCCACGGATTTGGCGGCCGGAAGATAACCACTTCGTCAAAGCAGGCCATCAGCGATGCCAGCGGATAATTGAATGGACCGCACATGAGAATGATGCGTGCTTGTGGGAACTTATCACGCAAATCATAAACGGCAGCACTGAGTAGAATCAAATCCCCCAACCCATCTATTTTCAGAATTAGTATCCGATTAATCCGATCGGGAATCGGCCTTTTCCGGCGCCACAGTCCAAGGCCAAAGAGAAGCAAACTGCCGATCCAGCGATCCAAGGCGCGCAGGAGCGTATAGCGGTCTTTACCGGTCGTTTTTGAGCCTTCTTGTTGAATCACGGGCGATACACCCCACCAAATTAAACCTTAACTTAATCCGCCAACATCATGATTTGAAGCAAAACACAATTAATTGGAACTCACAGCAACTGCGCTGATTTTAGAATCGCTGTTCTTGGGCGTGATAACCGGGAAAGGTTTGTTGACCGCTTCACCTCCGCTACGGATGACTTCCCCAAGAATTGCTTCGCACGGATATTTTACAATCGCATTTATTCCAGTCTGCCTAAAATTTAAAGGCCGTGCCTTGGCGCATGCATTTGGCGCACACGGGGATACTGCCGCGCCCCTTGCTTGCGTGCAGGCGCCGCCAGGATTGCGCCTCGGCTCCATTCCATATATCCCGAATGCGTGTTTTGCCTGTTTCATAGCGGGCCCAGGGTCGCGAACCGCTCCAAACGGCACAGTCACAACAGGCTAAAACGTCTCCATTCCAATTAACCGCCATGACTTTCCAAAGCCAATCACAGGGTGTTTTGAGCGGCGCCACTATGGCCGGCGCGGCCGGCTCGACATCCTCAACCCCCCGGATATTGCCTCTTCTGAAGTTCAGCATAACGCCTTGTTCTTCGCAAAAACGGCGGACATCATCAACTTCATGCCGGTTATAATTGTAAACCATGAAATCCAGCATGATAACAACCGGCCGGCGTGCTTCTTTATTTTTTACTGCAAAAAGCCTTATATTGTTTTTTACCTTTTCGACGTCACCATTGCGCACCTGCCGGTTATAGGTCGCCGCGGAAAACCCGCTCAATGCAATTTTGACGAAGTCCACGCCCGAGCCCAGCAACTGTTTGATTCTTTCTTCATCCAGCAGCAAACCATTGGTGGCGATCATGCAGGCGACCTTGCGCTCCGCCGCGAAGCGAATCGTTTCAAACAGTTTTTTATATAGCAACGGCTCGCCATTCATGTACAAGACGGCCATCATGAGCGTATCCTTGACCTGCTCGATAATATCGCAGCACATTTCGACCGGCATTGTTCCTTTGGCAATGGAGGGTTCCTGCGGGGCGGGATTCTGGTCGTGGATCTCGCCCTTGCCGCTCCGGCAGAACCTGCAGTTGGCGTTACATTCATTGCATAATTCAAAATTGATAATAAATGGCGTGGCCGCTGACACCGGCCTTCTGCATAAAAACGCATAATAACACATCGCGGCGTTCAGCACTTTCTGCAAGGAACACTTGCCCTTGCGCAACATCAACAGCATGATCCGGCAACGTAACAACCAATATTTATTACTGGCGAAACGCTTTACTCCGGCATGCATGGCGTGCGGCCTCCAACGCTATTTCTTTTGAAATACAATTTTACGCATTCTTAACGCAACGGTATTCGGATAATCCCGGGATGCCGGCAACTCCGCGATGGGAACGTAGGCAACGTTAAGGCGCTCATAGAAGGCAAATGAATTGTCTTCCAGCGGCACATCTATGATTACCAGATCAAACGGATCGGTTTTAATGAAATC
>CAYYBV010000098.1:0-3182 GCA_964469675.1 uncultured Verrucomicrobiota bacterium | reverse complement strand
GGAAAAGATCCCTGCGGAACTGTTTGTTATGCCAGCAATCATAGGTGGTCATATAAGACTCCTGGCCAAGAAGCGCGCTAAAGTAACTATTGTTCAGGTAATGTGTTTTCTTGCCGGGTGTTTGCAAGCATTGCATTACCCAATTATAGCGACTTTCATCATCTTGACTGATCAATTGGCTGCCAATCGGCTGGAACAATGCCAGACCTTGAAAGCAAATAACGCCATAGGCCACCAAGATATCGACCCGTTTCGTCTCCCGCAAGGCGTTCAAATAATAACATCCATTAATAATTAACAGGCAGTAGAAAGCCCAGGCCTGGTTCATCCCGGATCCATATTTCAAGCTGGCAAACAAACCGACCAAAGCGGTCGCGCCCAGCAGTATAACATTTGCCTTGAACCAATCATCAAGACGCCGAATCGAAACGATGAAACCCATGACAACCATGCACAGGAACAGGCCGAAACGCCCGGTTAATATCGGGAAAAAGATCGGATCCCATAACCGGCTCCAAATCAACGGTTGGTTGGAGGCTTGAAAGACATGGTGCATAAAATTGGAATCAGGCAATCTTTCAAAATACACGCTGCTTAGTGCAATCAAAGCGATCATCGAAACGGATAAAATCAGCCCCCGGCGCACATTCAGCACAAGGATATAAACCAGGGCAACCACAACATAGCCCAAACCGGTTTGCTTGGCCCAAAAAGCGGCGAAAAAACATAATAGCGCGCCGATCATCCGGCGCCATTGACCCTCACGGTTATCCAGCACCAGGAAATACAAGCCCGCCAAAACAAAAAAAACATGGATCGTATTGGGGCCTATATCCATGAACCATTTAGGCTCCACCGCCACTGCCAACGCGGCGGCGACAAAAGCCAGGAAAGTGTTGCGCGTCATTTTTTTTACGATCATGCCGCAAAGCAGCACGGCGCCCACGCCAAAAAGCAAGGCGCAAAACCTGACAACGCGGACATCGTTCCCAAACACATTGATGACCCAGCCGAAAATCTGGCCGGCCAGAGGCGTGTAGCCAACCGATATCAGCTTCAGGTTAGGCGCATAATAACAATGCAATCCCCGGGCAAACTGGAGATAGGCGGTCATAAAGAAAGAATCGCTCCCGAGCAAAACCTGGGAGCTGATATTGTTTACCGCGACATACAAGCCCAGGCCAACATGGGCAACGAGGATGACCACCGCCATTGTTTTAAGCCTAATGGCCGGCCATTTTATAAACTTACCATCTTGCATAAATTACTTCAGATCGTTTTTTGTGGGTAAAAGTTCCTCAGCAGGCCTATTTAATGTCACACCGCCGCATGCCTTACGGAATGCGCCGGGAAAACAGGATCGGGCCCGGTTGCCGGTCACACATCGAAGCCGATTCTGCTGGAAATAATATAACGAGGACGCTTCTTAACTTCTTTATGGATGATTCCGACGTAAATACCCAAAACACCGTTCGTGAAAAGCATGCCGCCGCCAAGCACCAGCATCATGAAGATAAGTATATCCACCTTATCCATGGGAACACCCATGAATCGCCTTATTACGAGCAAAACAATATAAACCACAGAGACCAAAGAGAGAATAAACCCGGTTATTAAGGCAAAATACAGCGGCAAATCCGAAAACCGAGTCAGCCCCCTGACAAACTCCTGGTAGGGATTAATGCTGCGCCAAAGTGAAAACTTGGTTGTCCCCGCATACCGCGCGCTGCGCTCGTAAAACACCTGCACCTGCTTGAATCCCACCCATGCCACCAAACCACGCATGAACGGATCGAACTCATCTAATTTCAGGAGTTCGTTTATCGCCCGGCGCGAAATCAACTTAAAGTCCCCGGAATTTACGGGAATATGAATGTCGGCGATCCGATTGATACACCCATAAGCCAGGCGGGTCAGCCACATTTTGAAGGGATGTTCGCCGTGCCGGAGTGTCCGCGTGGTATGCACGATGTCCGCCCCGTCCCGCCATTTTTCCAACAGGCGGGGGATTATTTCGGGTGGGTCTTGCAAATCACAGTCCATGTAAATAATGGCATCACCCGTAGCATGGCGAAATCCGGCCAATACACACGGTGTATTGCCAAACCGGCGCGACATCGTAATGATTTTAACGCGCGGATTTCTTTTGTTATTGCCCAACAAGATATTATACGAGTTA
Source organism: uncultured Verrucomicrobiota bacterium (assembly GCA_964469675.1). GTDB lineage: Bacteria > Verrucomicrobiota > Kiritimatiellia > JAAZAB01 > JAAZAB01 > VSJD01. The sequence continues at coordinate 1,003 of CAYYBV010000098.1, read as the reverse complement.
TCGTTAGAAGCATCGTCAACAAAAATAAGCTCGTAATCAACCTGCTGCTTATTAAAAACGGACTCCAGGCGATTAATCAACTCCTGCAGGACGTCTTCCTCATTTCGAAATGATAATACAACCGAGATGTGCATGGTTTATGCTCGCCTCAATAATTGCGCCTCGCCGCCTGGCCACAGCAAAACATTGGATGGATTGCGTGCACGCTTTATGTGTTTTAGCAAATATAATAGCATCAATATGTAGCATACAATTTGGCACCCGTCAAACCACAAAAAACACTTGATAAACTGGTCGCATAATGTATGAATGCATGCAACCGATGCCGGTGAATCGGCCGAAGGCCACCCTGCCGGCGGGCACGTCAAGCACGATGCCGGCATGGTTGTCATTAATTGTAAAAAAGGAGCGGCATGAGTCCCATTCGTTTCAGCAGTCGCCGTTACGATCTGGCCGTAAACACGATCACCAGGGCAGACTTGGACGGGCTGATTACATGGCTGCGCCAATATCCCCGACTGACGATGGCCGACGAAACCATCCGCTTTGAAAAGGCCTGGTCAAAATGGCTGGGGGTCAAATACAGCGTTATGTGCAACTCGGGCGCATCGGCAAACCTGCTTATGTATGCAGCCCTGGATGCCGGTGGCCGCGCCGGCAATCGCAAGGTGGTTGTGCCTGCCACGGGCTGGCCAACCGATATCGCCCCGGCCATTCAATTCGGGTGGCAACCTATCATGTGCGAATCGGACCCACGCACCTTCGGGCTTGATCCCAACTGTCTTGAGCAGATATTGAAGCGCGAACACCCGGCGGCTGTGGTGGCGGTTCATGTTCTGGGCGTTCCGGCCGACATGACCGGCATCATGGCCCTCAAGCAAAAGCACGGTTTCGTCTTGCTGGAGGATGCCTGCGCCAGTCATGGATCGCGGCACCGGGGGCGAATGGTCGGAACATTCGGCGACATATCGGTTTTTTCATTTTACTATGGCCACCACATGTC
>CAYYBV010000097.1:0-7425 GCA_964469675.1 uncultured Verrucomicrobiota bacterium | reverse complement strand
GACAAAATTTTTGGCGCGTGAATAGATCAGGCTAAAGTTTTCGCTTTTTCCGCGATTTTGCCAACAGTCTACAGCCTGAGCATCCTGTAGGATGCCAATAAAACAGATACAATAATTTTTTTGCGCAAATTCCAGAGGAAATATCGCGCCTGGTTGCCAGGCGCGATGGCGCCGGTAACACGCATTTCGGTTCCCGCCTCGGGATTCGAAAAGGATCGGCAAGTTTGCCGCAGATGTCGGCGCGCGGCGGAAAGCGCTGGATATGTATCCGCGCGAACGCCGGAAGCAGACAGATGCGACAAAATCGCCGACCATTTTCGAAAGAAATGCGTGGCACATCCGCACCGTCAATGGAACCATGCCCGTTAAAACCAAAGATTTGTCTTACACCCCGCCTTGCCCGGCAGCCCCACGGCCCGCAGGAAAATCAAGACCGGCAACGATAGCGTTCGCCCCGCAACCCGCGCAGGATCACCTTGCCTCTGGTCATTGAAACGACATGTGTGGACTGCACGGGAACTTTACCGCCCCGCCGGGTAAATCAACCACGAACTGCGGCAGGCTCAGGCCCCCCAGCCCGGCGCGCAACTCAGCGGCCAACCGAATCCCGAAAGGCACCGGCGTACAGAAATGCCCGACACCCCGGACCGGATCGCATTGAAACAGGTAATAAGGCCGAACCATTATGCGCTGGAGAGCATTGCATAGAGCTTGCATGGTTTTGAAATCGTCATTCACGCCCCGCAGGAGCACCGCCTGGTTGGAGACCGGCAAACCGGAACGCAGCAGGCGATCGCAGGCCTGCGCCGCCGCCGGTGTGATTTCGCGCGGGTGGTTAAACTGGGTATTGATCCAAAGCGGCCGGTGCCGCGCTAGGAGCGCGCACAAAGAACGCGTAACGCGCATCGGCAAAACCACCGGCACACGCGTGCCGATCCGCAGCACCTGCACATGCGGAATCGCGCGCAAGGCGCCCAAGAACCAGTCGAGCAGGTTCTCATCCAAAAGCAACGGATCACCGCCAGAGACAATAACTTCGCGCACGCCGCCAAGTCGCTCCACACCAGCCAAAATCCGCCGTAAAAAAGCGCGCGTGGGCGCGGGACTGCCCTGCCGCCAGAAATTCTTCCGCGTACAGTGGCGGCAAACCAGGGCGCACTCGTCCGTGACGAGCGCCAGGGCCCGGTCCCGGTACCGGCACACCAGGCCCGGCACCACCAGGTGCCGGCGCTCACCCAGCGGATCATCGTCCACAGCGTTCGAAGCTTCGCACTCGCGGAGGTCCGGCACGCACTGGCGCCGGAGCGGATCGTCGGGATCGTCCCAGCGGATCAACGACAGATAATAGGGCGTAATGCGGCAGGGATAACGCCGCAAAAGCGCGCGCCAGCGCGCACGTTCCTCCGGCCGAATCGGCAACAGCCGCTCCAGCGGTGATGACCGCTCCAGCGGTAATGACCGCTCCAGCGCCGCCAGGGAGCGGACACTATGCCGCACTTGCCAGCGCCAGTCCCGCCACTCCCGCAAGGTAAAATCGCCAAAAACGGCACGCAGCCGTGCCCGGCTTTCAGGTTGTGAAATTAATACGCCTGGTTTCATTTTTTTACCGGCGCAACAACCAAGCCGGCGACAATGATCGCGCCGGCAAAACACCTGACCGCAGCGTAACGGACCAGTCTTCACCCCTAAGCGCCGGCAATTACTGCAACTTCGCAGGCTGGGGCAGACCTTGCAGCGACTGGAGCGATGTGTTCAGGTCGTTTTCCGACAAGGTGGCATCAATCATTTTGCCAGTCAAAAATTTTTCGTACCCGGTCAAATCCATGAGCCCGTGACCGGACCAGTTCAACAGGATGGTTGTCTGCTTGCCTTCCTCGCGGGCACGGTTGGCTTCACGGACGGCAGCGGCGATGGCGTGCGAAGTTTCCGGCGCGGATATAAAACCTTCCGTTTGCGCCCAAAGCACCGCCGCACGATAACATTCAAGCTGGTTAATCGCCTCGGCCTCAATCAATCCCTCGCGCATGACGTGGCTGACCAGCGGCGCCATACCGTGATAACGCAACCCGCCGGCATGAATTGGCCGGGGCACAAAAGTGTGACCAAGGCTATGCATGGCCAGGAGTGGCGTCATCATGGCCACATCGCCCGAATCATAGGCAAAGGGCCCGCGCGTGAGCGTCGGGCAGGCGGTCGGCTCGACCGCCATAATGCGAACGTTGCGCCCGTGGATTTTGTCACAGATGAAAGGGAAACTGATACCGGCAAAATTAGAACCGCCGCCAACGCAACCGATAATGACATCAGGATACGCATTGATCTTCTGGAACTGCTTTTGCGCCTCCAAGCCAATAATAGTCTGGTGCAGAAGCACATGGTTGAGCACACTGCCCAGCGAATAGCGGGTGTCCTTTGAAGTGACGGCATCCTCAATCGCCTCGCTGATGGCCATGGCCAAGCTGCCGGGAGTATCGGGCGTTTTTTCCAGGACGGCGCGGCCCGTTGCGGTCTGGTTGCTGGGGCTGGCCACACATTCAGCGCCCCAGGTATTCATCATCATTTTCCGGAATGGCTTCTGTTCAAAACTGATGCGAACCATGTACACCTTGCACACCAAATTGAACAGCTTGCACGCCATGGCCAGGGCGCTGCCCCACTGGCCGGCACCAGTTTCGGTCGTCAGGCGCTTAATGCCAAACTCCTTGTTGTAATAGGCCTGCGCAATGGCCGTATTGGTCTTGTGACTGCCTCCCGGCGAAACGCCTTCGTTCTTGTAATAAATCTTCGCCGGTGTTTTGAGCGCCTGCTCAAAGGCATAGGCGCGACAGAGCGGACTTGGCCGGTAAATAAGCAGTTTCTCAATCACGGATTCGGGGATGTCAATCCAACGCTGGGTACTGACTTCCTGCTCGATCAAATTCATGGGAAACACCGGCGCCAGGTCTGCCGGGCCAATGGGCTTGCCCGTTTTGTCAACCGGCGGCGGCAGGGCATGCGGCAAGTCAGCCTGGATATTATACCACTGACGCGGCATTTCGTCATCGTTCAACAACACTTTGACTTGACGACTCATATTTTCCTTTCCGCAGGCTTGCGCCCGTTTTCATTTTAATTTCAAATGATTGCGAACAAACTGGCCGACCTTCTGGCGAAACAAAGTTCGCCGCTTCAGCTCGCGGGATCCACGCGTGATATTGCAGAGGCTGATGCCTAACTGCCGGGCAATGGCGCGCTGATGTACTCCGTCCGTCAGCAGGCAGACCAGTCGCCACCGCAGGGCCAACCGCGCCCGCTCCCGGGGTGTAAGCAAAGCTTCGAGCAAGTCGCGCATGGCCGACGGCGCATGCGTATCGGCCAGCACAGCGATTAATTCACCCAAGGCTTCACTGGAAACGGATTTTCCCATCGTTACTACCTAAAGAAACCCAAAAGATAGCAACGCAACTGGCGGATACAAGCTTTTTCGGCATAAATTACCATAAATTGGTTGACCCCAATCTATGAATACTCTATACTTTAATGGAAGTCTGTTGTTTCTCACCAAACTAAAGGAGGCTAGAACCATGTGTAAATCTTGTGGATGCCGTCGTGTCAAAAAAACAAAACAACCCAAAAAAACCAAGAAAAGCAAAAAATAGCCGAGCAAGGTTAGCATCACAAGAATGAGAAGTCATGTCGTGAGATCATGACTTCTCATTCTTTTTATGGGCAAGATCAGCTGCGGGCAAACGCGCCGAAAACCTTGTGTAAGCCGGCGGCAGTTTCATCCACATCCTCGTCGGTATATCCACCCCCGACCTGCAGTACAATCGCATTGTCCAGCAACCATTTATGGGTTGGGGTTGGCCCGTAATCATAGGTGTAACTGCGGCCATCCGGCTGACGGAAAGGATAAAACCGGCGCTGATCGGTCAGCCAGGGCCTGACGACGCCTTCCTGAAAAAGTCGTTTTTTAATCAAGTCGTAGTGGCCATAGGAATAAACGTTCAAGCCTTCCGCCTGCAACGCCTGAATTAATTCGCTCCGGGTGCCATCGATCCGCGCCTGGTCAATTATGATCGCCGACCACCAGTAGGTGCTATATGCGCCGGGAATTGCCTGGATCATGCGGCCCCCAGGCAGGTCCTTGAGTTTTTGTTCAAAACGGGCCCCAATGGCGTGATAGCGTGATGTAATTGTGTCCGCTTTTTCCAACTGGGCCACGGCCACGGCCCCTTGCAACTCGCTCATGCGGTAGTTCATGCCGTGATGGGCCTGGCGCATGGAATTATCGAACAGGCGATCATAATATTTATCGGAATAATTCGAAACCCGGCGATAAAGATCCGCATCGTCCAGGACAACAAACCCACCGTCGCCCGTTGAAAGATGCTTAAAATCATTGGTGGAAAAAGCGCCCGCCGTGCCGAAAGCGCCCACCTGTACGCCCTTTAGACGGGCCCCCCAGGCCTGGGCACAATCCTCCACTACCCCGATCTGCCGACTCCGGCACAACGCAACGATTTCATCCACCGGCGCGGGATATCCCGCAAGATGCACAACGATTACGGCCCGGGTACGTTCGGTTATACGCGCCGCGACAGTCGCGGCGCTCGGCTGTAAATGATCCGTGCAATCGCAAAAGACCGGCACGGCACCCTCCGCGATAATACCGATGACACTGCCGGAATCCGTGTTGGGCGTGACGATCACTTCGTCGCCCATGCCTATCCCACAGGCAATCAACCCCAAGTGGATAGCGGCCGTCCCACTCCCGCAAGGCACAACCCAAGGCCGGCCAGTATAACTTTTCATCATTTCACAGGCTTGCTTGACCTTTTGGCCATATCCGTAAAACAGGGTGTTTTGGTCAAGCGCTTGCTGCAGGCATTGAATTTCCCGGTCGCCAAAACGCCGGACGGTATGATACGGATTAATTTTGGCCTTGGCGCCGCCATTAACCGCTAGACATTTGTCATTTTTCATTATTAAACTCCTCGTATATGCGCCATAATGCAATGGTAATTGGCCGGACACATTGTGCCACACTTTGAAAAAATGTATAGTCATATTAACACAGCCATTTCCAAAAATTTTCGTCTGCAAGATTGAAGCCTTGTTTTCCCATGCATAGTCCGGACCATGTCGACCGCAGGCAAGCGCGGCGGCGCCTTGGGTGCCAACCATGCAGACAGGCCAAGGTCAAGCACGATCCGTTTTACCCAATCCGTGCCGCTGCGTCCCTGATTCAAAAAGACACCGCCGTATCTGGGATTCCATCCGATGTGAAAAACAACTTGTCGCTTGACCCCACAACCAGTATTATTTGAAAATATCAACGATCCATGGGCCACTCATCCGGAGGGATGTCATGCAATTGAAACTTAAACATAAAATCATCTGGCTCGCCGTGCTGGCAGCCGCGATGCCGGTCCTCGTGATGTCGCTTCTTATCCTGGCCCAGAAGCAGGATCTGATGACCAATATTGTTAACGACATGAACGTCATCTCCCGGAACGACACCGGGGAAATCGCAAAATTAGTCCATCGGATGTGCGATATGGCTAATCGCCGCACGGAACGGCGTTTGCGCGAGCACTTGGAAGCCGCCCGCGCCGAACTCGAGGCGCACGGGCCAATGACATTTGACACCAACCAGGTTGCCTGGTTAGCACGCAACCAATTCACCCAGCAGGCAACCAATTTATCGCTGCCCGCGATGATGCTGGGGCAGACGCGCCTGGCGCCCAACACCGACTTCAAGATTCAAACCCCGGTGGTGGATATCGTCACCAAGTTTTCACAATGTTACTGCACCGTTTTCCAGCGCATTAATAAAGAAGGCGATATGTTACGCGTGGCCACAACGGTGCCAACAGCTGACGGGCAGCGGGCCATCGGCACATTTATTACGCACCGCAACGCCCAGGGCGAAGAAACGCCCGTGCTGGCCGCCGTGTTGAGTGGCGCGTCTTACGTCGGGCGCGCACGCGTGCTGGACCAGTGGCATGCCGCCGCCTATGAGCCAATCTGGGATTCGCCGGCCAAAAAAGAAGTGGTTGGCATGCTCTACGTGGGCTTTAATTTGGACAAAGTCAACCAGGAACTGCGCGAGGCCATCTTGTCAATTATCGTCGGTAAAACCGGATACGTTTATGTTCTCGATGGAACCGATGAACAACGCGGGAGCTACATCATCTCGAAAGACGGCGCAAGCGACGGCATGAATCTCTGGGATTCCAAAGATCCCCATGGCAATTTTTTCATCCGGGAAATCATCGCCAAGGGTTTGGCGACCACGAACGGCTCCGTGACCTATGAACGCTATCCCTGGCAAAACAAAGGCGAACCAGCACCCCGCATGAAAGTGGCCGCGGTGACTTATTTTCCGGCGTGGGACTGGATCATTGCGGCCGGCATGTATGAAGATGACTACCACGGCGTGCTGGTCAAGCTTGACGCCGCCGTGGACCGGCTCCTGCTGATTGGCCCGCTGGGCGGCGTCATCATAATGTTGCTGGCCATCGGCCTGGCCCTATTAATCGGCACAGCCATCGCCAAACCAATCAATACGATCATTAACGTGGCCAAGGTCATTGCCGAAGGTAATCTGGCCGAAGCCCGCCAGGCCATCGCCGACATGCAACCAGCCATGCAGCGCAAAACGAACGATGAGCCTTTCCAGTTATTTACCGCCATCTCTCGCATGACCCAGCGCCTGGCGTCATTGGTCGGCCAGGTTCAGAAGTCGAGCGTACAATTGGTGTCTACCGCCACAGAAATTGCCTCCGCCTCGCATCAGCAGGAAGCCTCCGTGACGGAATTCGGCGCATCCACCACGGAAGTGACGGCAGCCGTCAAGGAAATATCGGCCACCGCGCAGGAACTGGTGCGGACCATGCAGGCGGTCAAAACCGTGTCCGCCGAGACCGAAGCTCTGGCCGATACTGGCCGTACAGGCCTGACGAGCATGGAAGGATCCATGCGCCAGCTTGCCGAGGCAACCGCCGTCATTTCCGCGCGCCTGGCAGTGATCAACGAAAAGGCCAACGCCATCAACAGTATGGTGACCGCAATCACCAAGGTGGCGGATCAAACCAACCTGCTGTCACTTAACGCCGCCATCGAGGCGGAAAAGGCCGGCGAATACGGGTTAGGTTTCGCGGTGGTGGCGCGCGAAATCCGGCGCCTGGCGGACCAGACCGCAGTTGCTTCCCTGGAAATTGACCAGACCGTCCATGAAATGCAGACTTCCGTGACCGCCGGCGTTATGGAAATGGATAAGTTCACCGGTGAAGTAACGCACGGTGTTCAAGCAGTCAGTGAGATTGGCGCACAAATGGGTCGAATTATCGAGCAGGTTAAAGTGCTGACCCCGCGGTTTGAATCGGTTAACGAAGGCATGCAGGCCCAATCATCGGGAGCGCGCCAAATCAGTGATGCCAT
>CAYYBV010000096.1:0-7462 GCA_964469675.1 uncultured Verrucomicrobiota bacterium | reverse complement strand
CTGTGGGCAATGCGATTTCCGGAACAGCCATTGGGCTGGGTGCGCAGAATATGCACTGGGAAAAAGCGGGTGCCTTTACCGGCGAGGTCTCCGCGGCCATGTTGCGCGAACTGTATTGTCACTATGTCATTATCGGCCATAGTGAGCGCCGCACGCTTTTTGGCGAAACCGATGCGGCCGTTAACCGCAAAGTCAAGACGGCCTTGTCCAGCAACCTGCGCCCAATCATCTGTGTTGGCGAAACCCTGCAACAGCGGCAGGCCAACCAGACCGAGGAGGTTATCCGCACCCAGGTGCTGGCCAGCCTGAAAGATATCGGCGCGGATCAATTTGTGCCGGTAATCATGGCTTATGAGCCGGTCTGGGCGATTGGTACCGGCATGACCGCCACGCCCGGCCAGGCCCAGGCCGTGCATAAGTTCATCCGTAATCTTTTGCAGGAAATGGTTGGTGAGCGCGTGGCGCAAACCGTGCGCATCCAATATGGCGGCAGTGTCAAGCCGGCCAACGCCAAGGAGTTGTTTGGCCAGCCGGATATTGATGGCGGACTGATCGGTGGCGCGGCGCTAGATGCGGATTCGTTCATGGCCATTGTTAAAGCGGCGCTGTAGATGGTATGTGTGGCGGCCTGATTTAAAAAAATGAAAACCGCAGGGGTGTTATGCTTATTCTCAAAGGCTTGTTGATCTTTGTTGAAATTATCAGCAGTATTCTGTTGATCGTGATCATCCTGCTGCAGCGCTCGAAGAGCGAGGGGCTTGGTCTGGCCTTCGGCTCACAAATGGGTGAGTCGCTGTTTGGCGCACGGGCCGGTAATGTCTTGGTAAAAGCCACGATGTGGCTGGGCATTATTTTTGTAGTCAATACGACCGTGCTGGCCAAAATATACTCCCATGCTTCATCCCAGCCGCTCGTTTCGGCGAGCAGTATTCCCGCGCCCAGCCCGGTTCCTAGACCGCTGGCGCCCAATCAGTCTCCGGCCCCGTCCGCGCCCATGGCTTCCCCAGTGACCCCTGCGTCCCCATCCGCGCCGGTCTCGGCCATGCCCTTCAGCATGCCCGAAGCCACACCTGCTTCCGCCCCGGCGCCATAACCGCATTCATGCCAAGGTCTCTTTCCATATCATTGGCGCGCGCCGGCTTGGTTGTCGGCGTACTGACCGGCATGGTTCTGCTTTCCGCTTGCCGGTACAAGACGGGACCCGTGGCGGCGGAGCCTGCGGGCCAAACCACGTTTTACGGCGTGGCCGAACGCATCCGTGGGTTCGATCCGGTCATGGCCGGTGATGTGGCCTCGGCTCTGGCCATCAGCCGGATTTACGAGGGACTGCTGCAATACTCCTATTTGCGGAGGCCTTACGCCGTCGAGCCATGTCTGGCCGCCTCCTTGCCACTGGTTTCAGCGGATGCGCTTACCTATACTTTTACCGTGCGCCGCGGGATTTATTTCCAGGACGACCCCTGCTTTACCGCCACGCAGGGATGCGGGCGTGAATTGACCGCCGCTGATTTTATTTATTCCATCAAGCGGGTCGCCGATCTCAAAACCGGTTCAACAGGGTTCTGGGCCTTTAATGACCGCATTGTGGGACTTGATGAGTTTCGCGCCGCTTCCGCCGGCGATAAGCCGACCGATTATTCTCGCCCGGTGGAAGGCTTAAGCGCCCCCGATGCCTATACTTTCCAAATCCGGTTGAAGCGGCCTTACCCGCAACTGCTCTGGATCATGACCATGCATTATACGTTTGCCGTTCCGCACGAGGCGGTGGCGTTTTACGGCGCAGATTTAGTCAATCACCCGGTGGGTACTGGTCCTTATGTGTTGAAGGCGTGGAAAAAGAATTACCGGCTGGAATATGTTCGCAATCCCAAGTGGGCGCAGACTGGCCGGATTGAGCGCTACCCGGCCGAGGGTGCGCCGGATGATGCCGCGCAAAATCTTTTGGCCGATGCCGGCAAGCCCTTACCACTGGTTGACCGCGTGGTGCAGTATGTCATCGGGGATACCTCCACGATGTGGTTCATGTTCCTCAAGGGCCAGTTCGAAATGTCAGGCATTTCGCGCGATAATTGGAATGCCGTGATCTCATCCGAAAAGGCCTTGAATCAAGACTTGACCGCCAAGGGGATCCGTATGTTCTCTTCCCCGGTCATGGAAACATTTTACATCGGGTTCAATATGGATGATCCCGTCGTGGGCCCGAATAAAAAACTGCGCCAGGCGCTGACTTGCGCCTTTAATACGGATACCTATGTGCGCTTCTATAATGACCGGGTTATTCGTGCCAAGGGTCCCATTCCTCCCGGTATTGCCGGGTTTGAAGACCAGCGCACGCCTTATCCCTTCGATCTGGAGCGCGCCCGCCGCCTGCTCGCGGAAGCGGGCTACCCCGATGGCAAGGATCCCAAGACCGGCCGGCGTCTCAAGCTGACCATTGACTTGGGTAATGCCAACGATCCTGAAGTGCGCGCCTCCGTGGAATTATTCGCCGATTTCATGGGCCAAATCGGTGTGCTGATTATGCCGGTGTACAACAACTGGCCGGCCTTCCTTGAGCGGATTTAGCGGCGCCAGGCGCAGTTGTTCCGTCTGGGCTGGGTTGCGGATTATCCTGACGCCGAAAACTTCCTACAGCTTTTTTACGGACCCAACAGTTCGCCGGGCCCCAATCACAGCAATTACCGCAATGCGGAGTTTGATGCGCTGTATGAAAAGGCGCGAGTTATGGCGGAATCGCCGGAACGTACCGTGCTTTACCAGCGGATGGCGGCCATGGTTGTCGAGGATTGCCCCTGGCTTTTTGAACAGCACCCGCTTTCCTATGCGCTGACCCATGCCTGGCTGAAGAATTACAAGCCGCACGACTTTCCCTACGGCATGGGCAAGTATTATGCCGTTGATATCGAAGCGCGCCGGAACCGGCAAGCGCCAAAAAGCCGCTGAAAGTCCGGCGCCTGTCAGATCTTGCCGCCCACCGGCGGACTGAGTTTTCCAGCATGATAAAATCAGGGTGTCTGCGGATGTGGCATTGCCCTGCTGTGCGCCGCTGGCAACAAAGACGCTGGTTATTTCGGGCGTGCGGCTTCGGTCACAGCGGCATTTTTGACATTGCATGACGTTAACCAGTATGGTTAATGTTGGTAATCATTTTTGGCCGCAAGGTCGTTTTGGGTGGTGGTAGTGTATATAACATTTTGCCGCAGTGGTTCGCTGGCCATACCAGATATGAATATTGAACTTTGGCTGGATCAATACGGGTATTGGGCGGTATTTTGCGGTGTTTTTGTGGAAGGCCCGATTACGCTAGCCTTGGCCGGCTTGCTGGTTCACCAGGGCTATCTGAATATATTCGGAGTTTTTGTGTCCGCCTTGGCCGCCACATTCATGGTTGTGGAGATCAGCTATTTTATCGGTTTGGTTGCCGGCCAGTATTTGCTGAAGCACTGGCCTTTCTGGCGCCGCAACAATGACCGTTTCCTGACGCTAATCAAACGCTGTTTTTACTGGGCTTCCGTTATTTCTCCGGCTCCCACACGGTGATTCCCGTGGCAATTGGCATGAGCCGGGTTCGCCCGGCTTATTTTTCAGCCATGAGCGCGATTGGCGCCGCGCTCTGGACGCTCACCTATCTCCTGCTTGGTTACTTCTTTGGCCATGCTTTTGAATTGATTGTCGAGGATATTAAAAGGCACGAGGCCAAGATTGCGCTGGTCCTGGTTGCGATCATGATTGTTATTTACCTGGTGCGCCGCTGGTTTTTCCGGCACCGCGTCGCCCGGTAAAATTTAAGCGCCGGCCTGGCCAGATATCGGTCGAATCCCACCAGGGTCATTGGATGCATCCGCCCGAGCAGGCTCGGAAACAGGCTTTTGGATGCTTGGCGGCCCAGCCTGCGGACTTTGGGTTGCTTCCGGGTCATCCAGCGGAAGTCCCCATGAACGTGTTGGCCGCCGATTGAAATCCGTTCCATTGGTGGCGCAGAAACTTAAGGCGCGTTCGGCCGCGGGCGGTCAGGGTGTATACCTTGCGTGTCCGGGCGCGGCCGGAGGCTTGGATGTTTCCGGCAATCAAATCCCGGCGCTCCAAATTCGCCAACAATGGATAGAGCCTTCCGAATCCGGGCTGGATATGATATTTTGATTTTTCGGCCAAGGTCCACTTGAGCGCATAGCCATGTATCGGGTTTTTGTCTAGGACCGCCAGGACCAGCGTTTCCAGGCACCCATAAAGCAATTTACTGTTGGGCTCATTCATGGTTGCATGATATATCATCTGGGGATATATCATCAAGTTGAAAAAGAGGCGGCAAAAATCCGGCCAATTGGAATAATTTTGCGATCATTGCTCCCGCTGGAATCTTGCCGGTGTCCGAATGTGTGGCGTAACGCTCCGGCCCGCCCCGCTGCATGTTCCCGACTGTACCCTGGCTGTTTGGTGTTAATGCGCTGCTGCCGCATGGCAAAGAAGCATTGATCCCGTCCCGCTTTAGCCTATAATCCACGTCCTGATGGCGGAGGAGGAAATTAAGGTGGTGGAAGGAGTGGCAAAAAATAATTTGCAAAATGGGTGTGCCATCGGATGTTCGGGTTTAATTTTAAGAAATAATGTTTTTGGAAGAGGTGTTGTCGTAAAAACGGAAGGAGTTCTATGCGCATGAAGGCAATTATGTTTGCGGTGGCATTGACGATTGTGGCGGGAATGGGTGTTCAGGCCAAGGCTCCGATCGGCAAGGCCGGCGACTGGGTCAACACCATTGCGGCGGCCGTCCTGAACGGCACGCTCTACACGGTGGAATCCAGCGGTGCCCTGTATGCGACGGTGCCGGAAACCGGCGCCTGGAAAAAGATCGGTAACCCTGATTTTGGCAACACAACGCGCCTGTTTGCGCTGCAAGATCAGCTCGTTTCCCTTGAAAAAGACGGCACGCTATATTTGATCAATCCCACGGATGGCGCCTGGCGTGCTTGCGGCAAGGCGGGTGATTGGAAAGGGACGATGGTCGGGGCGGCGTGTAACGGCAAGCTTTATACCGTGGCGGCGGATGGTGACTTGTCGGTTGCCGATCCTGCGACCGGCGCCCGGCAGAGCGTGGCGCGCGCGCAATATTCCGGCACGGCCCATTTGCTGGCGGTCGGCAATCAACTTTATGCCATTTCGGCCAATGGCGATCTTAGCGCTGTCTCGGTCCCGGGGGCGGTTGCGACCAGTTCGGCGGCGGCCAAGTCCAGGCCAGCCGCCGGTCCCGCGGAAAGCAACCCGGCGCTGGCGGGCCAGCTGACCTTCAAATTCATGGGCAAGTGGAAAGGCGATACGGCCGCGTTTGAAAAGGATCCCGAGTTCCAGAAGCAACAGGCGGCCAATCCCCAGATGGTCCAGGGCCTGCTTGGCATGATGCAGGGCATGAACATGAAGGTGACGCTGGACGGGGTTACCATGACGGTTATGGAACAAACCGTTGGCCCCTACAAGTTCACGGCGCTTTCTGCCTCCGGCAATACGCTTTACATCGAAAACAAGGATGGCCCGAAAGCCGGCGCAAAGTCCCGGATCATCTTTCACGACGACAAGCACATCCAGGTGATCGAGGATTCCGGGGCGGCGATGTTTTTCAAAAAAGATTAGACCGTTTAGTCGCGGCCGAATCAGGACGGGATGAAGTTTTCCCGGCCGGTGAGCGCCAGGATCGTCTCGGCAATCAGTGTGACAGACGCATCCAGGTCGCGCAGTGAGATCACTTCCACGGGGCTATGCATGTAGCGGTTCGGTACGCTGACCAGCGCTGCGGCACAGCCGCCGCGCACGAGCTGCATGGCGTTGGCATCCGTCCCTGTGCTGTGCGGCTCCGCCTGCATCTGAAATTTGATTTTCTTGCGGCGCGCGGTTTCGCAGAGCCGTTGGCCCAGTACGGGGTTGATATTGGCGCCCCGGTGCAGGATGGGACCTTTGCCCAGCGCAATTTCGCCGACGCGCTTTGGGTCGCCACCCGGGTAATCCGAGGTGAACCCAACGTCCACGGCAATACCGATATCCGGTTGAATGTTGTAAGTGCTGGTAATGGCGCCGCGCAAACCGAGTTCCTCCTGCACGGTGGATACCGCGTACACGGCCACATTCAGCTTTTTGCGCCGCAAGGCGCCGAGCACTTCGGTCACGACCCAGGCGCCGACGCGGTCATCGAAGGCGCGCGAAGATACCAGCTCGTTTTTCAGCTCGATGAAGTCCGGCCGGATGACCACCGAGTCGCCTACGGCCACCGATTTCAGCGCATCCGCCTTGTTGCGCGCGCCGATATCAATCCAGAGGTCCACCAGCTTGATGCCCTTGTCGCGCTCGGCTGCGTCCAGCAGGTGCACTGGCTTGCGGCCGATGACGCCATAGAGCGGCCCTTTGGCGGTGGTGATGCACACGCGCTGGCCGACGGCGATCAGCGGATCCCATCCGCCGATGGCCGCGAAAAAGATGAACCCATTGGCGTCAATATGGGTGATCATCAGTCCGATTTCATCCACGTGGCCGGCCAGCATGACCTTGATGCGCGCCTTCTCGTTCAACACCCCGATCAGGTTGCCATGAACATCGCCGTTGACGCGGTCCGCGGTTTTTTGCATACGGGCCCGGACAACTTTTTGCGCGGGCACCTCGAAGCCCGAGGGGGAGGGTTGTTGCATCAGGTTTTTTAAAAAAGCCAGCGAATCAGCATTCATGGATGGTCCTTGTGGTAGTTAATGGCCAATACGATTGGCTCCGCAATGGTTTGTATTGTGCAAGCTGCTTGCGCGCCTGTCAAGCCGCCATTAAGGAAAAGGTGTCCAGGGACCTGGTTTGAGATTATTTTCCCAGGTCCAGAAGTTGATTTGCCCCGCTGCCATTTTGAAAGCAAGGATGGATGGACAGTCGGGCTTACCCGAGCCAATTTGCTTAAGCCAAGGCATCGTCTCGTAAAGCCTGCTGCGGATTGCAATGTCCTGCACGATGGCAAGCGTGCCGGCGATACGCAGCAGGACACCAAGGTCCGGGGGCGTGCCCGGCTGGTGGAAGGCGATCTCCACGCGGGGATGTGCGGCAAGCTGCGCCGTGATTGGCTTTGCTTTGGAGGTATAGAAATAAAAACCAGTCAGGTCGGCTAACCAGACGGTCATAGGGCGTACGCGTGGCTGATCGCCATCCAGCGTGGCAAGGAAACCGTTGGGATTCCGGCGCACAAATTCAATGGCCTCATTAAATATTTTCATCATGTGCTTGCGTTTAAACGGGGTGCCGTTGTCCGGAACGTCATGCGGATCAAGGTAGCGGGGCGCTCGAGATTTGTCCATCCCCAAAAAAATATGTGAGGTTCTTTCGCATTCAGCGCTGATTTTTTTGACGAAATCATGGCGCCCAGTACTGCGCCCCGGGTAGACGGGGACTTGGTACCTTAATTTTGCATCGCATTAGTTTGCCACAGATGCGAGGCGCGAAGGGC
>CAYYBV010000095.1:4677-7605 GCA_964469675.1 uncultured Verrucomicrobiota bacterium | reverse complement strand
GCTTGCAATATGGGGGCAATTATATATATCAGCCCAAAATTTTCTATTGGTTTATTTTTTTGGTATTCGGGGTTTGATAATCTCGATGAACATAGGCGCCATTTTGCATTTGGCGTGGATGTCAGTGATTGTATCAAAGCAAAAGGCCGCAAGATGAAGCACTTTAGGTTGTCCACTCGGGAAGATTGGTTAAGCCATTGGAAAAATAATGATTTGGCGCGCCTGATCCCGGAACATTTTAGTTACGAGGATGAACTAAAGCAAGTTATGGCCATGACAGGGGGGCATTGTAAAGCTATCGAGTTGGGAGGATATCCCGGGAATTTTAGTATTTATTTGACAAAATACTGTGGTGCGAACGCTACTTTACTTGATTTTGTTGTAGATCGGCAGGTGATTGAACGGTTGCTAAAAATAAACAATTTGCCCTCCAATGCGATAACTATCGTGGAGGCCGATGTTTTTTCTTATCAACCCACAACCACCTATGATCTTGTTTGTTCTTTCGGCTTTATTGAACACTTTACGGACTTGGAGCAAGTAGTGGTCAATCATCTCAAATTCCTAAAATTGGATGGCTTGCTGCTGATGACATTGCCAAACTTTCGTGGTGTTAATGGCTTGCTTCAAAAAATATTTGACCCAAAAATTATCGCACTTCATAATCTTGCGATCATGGATTTAACGCTTCTTAGAACGGTACTGTCTCGTTTCAAACTGAAGGATATTCACGTGCAGTATTGTGCCTCTACCCAGGTCTGGATAGAGGGTTGTAGCCGCAGAAGCTTTGTTCTTCGTGTTATCGTTCGCGTTGTTAATAAAGCGGTCGGGTTTTTGGCGATGGTATTTGGTAAACGCAACCGATGGTTTTCTAATTCTATAGTTATTCTTGCAAAAAAGACGGGATAATTCGATGCGGGCGGTGAAAAATTCAGCAACAGGGGTTGTGCGGGAAGCGCATGCTTGGCGATTTGTGTGTAATGGAGAATCATGAAAGTTTTGATCGTTGGCCGCTATGTTCAGCCAGGTATAAATTCTAATCAGCACTCGATTACCTACGGGCAAGCTTTGTCGCTCAAGCTTGATCATGGCGTTGATGTCGAAATTTTAACTTGGCCGTTCAATGATGCGTGGACATTGCCCATTCCGGACAAGCGTGCGGGCGTCCTAATACCGCCTATGCGTTTTGAAACAGGTCATTTGGTTTATCATGTTATCAATCCACCCGACGAATGGAATGAAAGACCATTGTTGTCGGACACATGGGATGCTGCGGTTGCCTTTGGCATGCGCTTGCTTGCAGTTATACATCCAGACATTGTCCATCTACAATCTTGGTTTGGATTATGGTGGATACTTGAATCTGCGCAGCGACTTGGCATCCCAACGGTTTATACCAATTTCGACTGGGGCATGGCTTGTCTGCGCACAGTATTAGTGATGGGGGATAATTCTTTGTGTGACGGTCAGTTATCAATTCAAAAGTGCGCGCAATGTATTTTACAAGGCCGAGGCTTTATTGGTAAGGCTAACGAGTTCATCGTAACAACTGCGGTTGGTCGTATGTTGATGGCGGCGGCGTATCGCTCACCATGGAAATCGTTATTGGAACGGTACCAGGCCTTGCGGATTCCCGTCCGAATGCGTGTGGATCTGAACCTCCACCGTGCTAAAAAAGTACTCAGTCGGTTAGATGCCATGTTTACACCTTCCAAATTTGGGAGAGGATTTTTTTCACAACTCGGAGTGCCTTTAGATCGTATTCAGGTTAAACCTTGGTATCACGACCCCGCCATGTTGCCCAAAACAATCCATTCGGACCAAAAATTTACTATTACCTACATTGGCCGGGTATCCCCGGAAAAAGGCGTGCATCTGGTTTTCGAAGCGCTTGCTCGGGCTCAATTAAAAACAGTGGTGCAGTTAAGAATTGTCGGCGCAAACACTTCAACCTATTGCACGAAACTCAAGCAAAAATATGCAACAATGGTTGGCATGCATATGGTGGAATGGCTCGGATGGTCCGAGGTTGGGCCACTTTTTTTAAGTACCGATGTGACCATAATTCCATCAGCATGTATGGATAACACCCCCCTGGTACTCGTGGAATCCATGAGTTATAAAGTGCCCGTGATTGCAACGAAGATACCGCCCATCGAAGAATTGGTTATTGAAGGGCAGAACGGTTATCTTGCAGGTTATATGTCCGTAGATTCTTTTGCGGCCGCAATAGAGCGTGCTGTTGCGGACAAAGATCGCATTCGTAACGGACACTTGTCGTTTCCAAGGGTGGAGACCAATCGTGAGTATACGCTGGCGGTCAAAAATACTTATCTGATGATAGCTAGTAGGCGCTGATCCATATGAAAATTAAAACATATTTACCAAACGCAAGCATAGCGGCGCGTCGATTCGTCCTCGATCGGCATCTTTTTTTCATGCACTATAAGGGTTGTCCAGAATGGCGCTAAGTCAAGAGGTGATACTTACGAAGGGTTTGTGGTTAAAAGTTTGCGCTGCCAATATTAGATTCGGCTTAAAAAACAGCTTTGCAAAAGGGTGTGTGCTGTCAGTTGTTAAAACCTGATGTTTTTCTCTTTGCATTTTTCTTTGCTTTTCGATCTTATCCTATTAGAGGGTGCCCCGAATTGGTGGAGGCGGAAAACGAAATAGAATGCCGGGCAAGAAGGGCTTCCGACAAACTATATGATCAGGAGTTCAAACGGGATGCGGCGACCATGCTGCTCAACAGCGGGAAGCCGTTAAAGCAGGTGGTCCAGGAGTTAGGTTTCAGTGATGCCAGCTTGTGGGATTGGCGGTAGTCTAAATGTTTAGTAAAAAAATCAACGAATTTAATCGTGCTTCGCTCAACTTGCAATCACAGGTCTTACGGAACAGATTCCGCTTAACTCACGGTCAGGTGGCATT
>CAYYBV010000095.1:0-4667 GCA_964469675.1 uncultured Verrucomicrobiota bacterium | reverse complement strand
GTGCTGCTATTAATCGTTTGCCTGCCGCTATTACTTGTCACCGTGCAGGCGGCCATGCTTAATACCGTGCTGATCTTCCTGTTTGTTGCTTTTGTCGGCTTTCATCAATGTTATGTCACAAAGCAAAAACTGTGTGACCCAAAATTGGATATACTTGCAAATTTCTGGATGATCAAGCTCGGATTGACGCTGTTTTTGCTTTATGCAGGGTGGGCGCCCCAGTTGGATCCCAATGCTTCCGACACTTTTGGCTATGACCCGCAACGCTATTTTTATGACGCATACAATCTAATCGAAAATCGTTGGAAGCCTGTTGTTGGATTAAACTACCAGGGTATTGTGTTTTATTATGGGATTATTTTTTACTTGTTTGGCCATAACCCAGTTATTCCGGCATTGATCAATGCGTTCGTTACATTGCTCGGCACACTCTATCTGATTCGCCTATCCTATGAATTCAAGGGCGAGCGGAGTCCGCGAGACTGGATCCTAGCATATTTACTGCTGATTCCGGAAATCCTGTGGTATGATGTAATAACTAGCCGCGAGACGCTGTTGGCGGTGCTTATTCTCGTAGCGACTCTGACAGCCGGAAGATATATTTTGCGATCAGGTCGTGTATCGCTCCTTTCATCGGTTTTGCTGGCCGGTGCCTGTCTTGGCGCAATTTTGGCAGTCCGCACCAGTATGGCAATTCCTGTGGTGGCGGCCATCGCGCTGATGACGATATTCCTCGGGTCGAACAAGGGTTGCGGTATTATACCCAAGCTGCTGGTGCTCGCTTCGATCTTCGCATTGATGGCAATCGGGCCTTTGGTACAGCAATTAACGGGTGGGTATCGAAACGGTAGTTATCTGGCAGCAATAACTTATGCTCAATCGTTTGCAGATAATGTTGCGGCAAATGCGGAATGGTCAGAACATTCCGTGGGACGGCTGATTGCTCCCCATAACGCATGGCAATCGCTTGTGTTGCTACCGCCGCGCATGGTGCTGTATCTTGCCGCCCCATTGCCCAATATCGCCATCGCGGTTTCTGATCTCTTGACCGGAAGCTGGTCCGCCTGGCAGCATTTAATGACGATGCTGACCAGTGTACTTAATCTCTTAGCACTACCTTATGCTTTTGCAGGTTTTGCATTTGCCTGGAAACACCGGCGCAAAAGACCAGCGCCGCTCGTGTTGCATTTCTCTTTCTGGATGACATTTATAGCGATTGCCGGCGGCAATATCATTATCCATGAACGTTACCGAGTTATGATGACCTTGCTTCTGTTTGCCTGTGCCTGGTTGGGTTATACCAGTTGCAACCGCGGGCAGGTGCGAAGATTTGCCTATCCATGGTTCGGGCTCCTGATAATCGGTGCAATATTTTATGTTGGTTACAAGATGCTATAGAAAATCTGGCAATGATTTCAGCTAAGCTATTGGTGCCCTCATGCTGATTCATAAACTTAAACAAGAACTCAAGCGCATGCCCCTTGTCTGGGCCGTCAATGCCCGCTTTAAGGCGGCGCGGGTAACGCGCGACTCCGCGCGGATTGCGCGATTCTATACGGATCAAGCACGCGCGCGGGGCCTTGTGTATTCCGAATCTTTTGCGTTGGAGCATCTGCGCCGGAAACTTGCCCAGCGCGGAATTCCGAGCGCCCCGGTGCCGCGCGGGCAATTGCGTATTTTTTGGGCCGGTGCCAACTGGAACCAGGACAACTCTGGTTTCTTGTCCGCCTTGCAGAAATTCGGGGATGTGACCTGCCTGCATAACGCGCAGGGAGGCTACGGTTGGAGTTACGCAGGGCCCGGGCGTATCATTTCCAATTACAATGCGGAGGTGATCAGGTCGAACGACGGATGCCTGGTCGAGCAAGTCAGGCAAGCGCGGTCCGGCGGCAAGATACAGATATTGATAGGGCAGATGTGGGCTAATTTTATTTCTGCCCGTGCCCTTGAGCAAATTCAGAAAATGGGTGTCATTACCGTTAACGTTGCGATGGACGACCGCCTGCCGGAACTTTGGGAAAGCTACAAGGGCGTTCGGCTTGGTTCGATCGGTTTGGCCGGCGGATTGGATCTTGTATTGACCAGTTCTTCCGATTGTTGCGTGCGCTATATGGTCGAAGGTTGCCCGGCCATTTTCTGGCCGATGGCCAGCGATCCGGAGCGTTTTAAGCCATATCCTGCGAGCCAGAAGGAATACGATGTTTCCTTTATTGGCGGAAAGTATGGCCAGCGCGGCAGGATTATTCAACAATTACTGCGCGCAGGTATTAAAGTGACCACCTTTGGACCGGGCTGGCCCAATGGTTCGGTGAATGCCGACCAGTCGGCGGAAATCTTCGGCAAATCACGAATTATCTTGGGCGTGGGAACCATTGCCTATAATAATGACATATATACTTTAAAATTGCGTGATTTTGATGCCACCATGGCGGGGGCCTTGTATATCACACATCGCAACCCGGATTTGCTGGCCTTGTATGAAGAAGGCCGGGAAATTGAATGTTATCTGACAATCGACGAGTGTGTGCAAAAAATCAGATATTATCTTGATCATCCGGTGGAGCTTCAATCTATTGCGGCGGCGGGTATGGCGCGTGCGCGTCGTGATCATACATGGGGAAAAAGGTTGTCCACCGCGTTAAACTATGTAGGTCTACTGGAGTGAACAGATAAGGAGCGAATTGTGATTAAAAATTGGCGTAAGGCAATCTATTCATTTGCCGTTTATGAGCGGGATCTCTGGGTAGCTTATCGAGCCCGATCACTGCCTCCAGGATCAAAAGTGTTGGATGTCGGTGCCGGACCTTGTCTTTATCGCCGCTTATTTAACCATTGCGACTATAAAACCCAGGATTTCATGCAATACGAAGGTTCGGCCACAGGGCCGATGGCCGACAAGGGTCAGTGGCATTACGGAAAAGTTGATTATGTTTGTGATGCATCGGCAATCCCGGTTGCTGATGCATCATTTGATGTCGTATTATGTACGGAGGTATTAGAACATGTCCCGGAGCCAATTCGCGTTGTCAATGAATTGGCGCGGGTATTGCGTAAGGGGGGGGCTCTCTGGTTGACGGCTCCATTAGGATGTGGATTGCATCAGGAACCTCATCATTATTATGGCGGCTATACGCCTTATTGGTATCGTCGCTTCCTATCCGCTGCAGGTTTTGAAAAGATCAACGTGATCCCAAACGGGGGATTTTTCAAGCACTACGGACAAGAAAGCCAAAGATTTTCAGCTTGGATTGATCCACGCCGCGTTCCCGGTATCGCCAAAATTATTCTGACGCCGGTGTGGTTGTTGACCTTGCCTTGGTTTCGACTGATTATGCCGCTCATGTGCCATTATCTTGATCGGCTGGATAAGCATCGTGGGTTTTGTGTTGGATACCACGTGACCGCGGTTAAACGATAGTAATCGGGCATATTTTCGGATGGAAAAACTATTGCATGCCTGAAAAGCAATGATTGTCATGTATTTTATTAAATTTCAAGAGGTGCTAACCATGGATTTACGTACCCAAACACACGCAAAATTTATTACAAAAAATAAACAAGGCATATCAAACGGCTATCTGGTGCCGCTTTACAATATTCATGACAATTTTTTTGCAGCGGGACATGAGCCCCAGCAAGTCTATCTCACGGTGGTTGCGCCCCATTCCGAGAAGGGCCCTCATCTGCATTATGTTCGAACAGGTTTTTTTA
This sequence comes from uncultured Verrucomicrobiota bacterium, assembly GCA_964469675.1. GTDB lineage: Bacteria > Verrucomicrobiota > Kiritimatiellia > JAAZAB01 > JAAZAB01 > VSJD01. Next base: position 956 of record CAYYBV010000095.1, on the reverse strand, counting down.
CATGCATCAAAGGAAACGTGCGAATAATTGTCAAAACACCGCAAGGGTATAAGGAATACTGGAGTGGCGAAAACCATAACTACCGATCCATTGAAATTACCACGGGGCTCCCTGCGCTCATTCAAAATCAAAGCAGCGAAGAAGCTTTTGTGCTTAATATGCCTTGCCCGGCTTGGACGCCCGAGATGAATGATGAACATGAGGACGATTTTAGTGACTTCAAAAACAATTCGTGACATCTTGATTGTTGGCTCCTGGATGTGGCCGTGGCATCAGGAAGCCTGCGCGCGCGCCTTGACGGAATTGGGCTGTCGTGTAGAGCGTTTTAGCTGGCTGGAAGATTTTTATCAGTGGGCGCCGGGCCATGTTGAGCCTGTCTATAAGTCTTTTGGGGCGCGCTTACAAAATCGTTTTTTGGCGGGGCCAGCCCTGGTGGCGCTCAATCAACGGCTTATTAAAACGTCCGTGGCCTTGAATCCGGCTGTTATCTGGTTCTATAATTGTACCCATATCTTTCCCGGGACTATCCAGCGATTGCATCAATTGTTGCCACGGACGGTTCTCGTGCAGTATGCCAACGATAATCCCTTTGGCACGCATGTAAAACCAGATTATTGGCGCCATTTAAAGCGTTCGATTCCGGAGTTTGACGTGCATTTTATTTTCAGGCCTTCCAATGAGCCTGAATTCCTGAAGGCCGGCGCAAAATCAGTGCATCTTTTGCGGCCGTATTACCTGCCCTGGCAAGATTGTCGTGTGAATTTACAGCCCGATGCTGAGCGCTATCGAAGCGACGTGGTTTTCGTTGGCCATTATGAGCCCGGCGGACGCCTCGAGTCGCTCGAAACAATCGCGGCGGCGGGCTATAATTTAAAACTGTTTGGGGGTGGCTGGATGCAATATGTCCAATTATCTTCAACCAGTCCGTTGCGCGCGCAAATGCCGATTCGGCCGGT
>CAYYBV010000094.1:5151-7618 GCA_964469675.1 uncultured Verrucomicrobiota bacterium | reverse complement strand
CAGAGGGGCTCCACCCCTATCTTACGGAAACGCTCCAGCGCCGACACACCCGGCGTGGAACGGCTGCACAAAAGAACCCGGAAAGGCGGTTGATCCAGATGCGGCAGCCAAAGCTCAAAAGAACGGGCCACGCCGTGAAAAGAAGCGCTGCGATTACCGAAATGCTCGCATAAATGCAGGATCCGGATAGGGTCTGACCGCGAGTTTCCCATGGCAATTCGAGAGTCCTGTTAGGCAACGGTTTTACTCGACAAACGATCTCTTCTTCTACAGAATGATCAGTCTTTGAAAGCCGATGCACTATATAGTTAGTCCAGTTCCGATGTCAACAACCGCCATGATGGAAGCTAAAGCACAAAATTCCGAACGGTTGCGCATTTGCCTGCTGATCGGATCATTTTATCCTGTCATAGGCGGAGGAGAGCGCCATGCCCATTTACTTTGCCGCGAGCTTAGCCGGCGGGGCAATGCCGTGCTGGTCTTGACCCGGCGGCGCACACGCGATCTGCCCCACTGCGAAACACTGGATGGATTTACGGTAATCAGGGTGGGGCCATACGGATTTTCCCGGCTTGGAAAATATCTGATGCTTGCGCCCGCCCTGTGGCGCTTATGGAGCCTGCGCCGGCAATACGATCTGATCTACGTCTGTGGGCTGCGCGTCCTCGGTCTGGCCGGCGTGCTGGCCCAAATTATTTTCCGCAAGCCTTGTGTGCTGCGGGCCGAGTCCCGCGGTGAAATGAGCGGAGAGTTTATATGGCAAAGCCCGGAAGGACAGATCAAGCCCATCCGCCGCGCCGTTTTTCGCCCCCTGATTGCCCTCCGCAACCGCCTGTTCATACGGGCCGCCTGCTTCTTGAGCATCAGTACGCCCATTCGCGAAGAGTTTCGGGCCGCAGGTGTCCCCCCTGACCACATCGCCGAGATTCCCAATGGGCTCGATTTGGAAACCTTTCGCCCCGGCGCGCCCGGCGATCGCCGGGCCCTTCGACAAAAACTGGGCCTGCCCGAAGCAATCCTCTACGCCTACTCTGGAAAACTCAACCGGGGTAAGGGCTTGGAACGGCTCCTGCGCGTGTGGTCCCGATTCGCCGTCAATCACCGGAATGTCCATCTTATTCTCATCGGTTCGGGCGGCGGACAGTATCTATCCTGCGAGCAGGTTTTGCGGGACTTTGTGCGGGAATGCAACCTGGAATCCTCCGTCACCTTCGCCGGGTACGTGGATAACGTGCCAGACTACCTGCACGCCACGGACATATTCGTTTTTCCATCGGAATCCGAAGCTCAGGGACTTTCCGTACTGGAGGCCCTCGCCTGCAAAATCCCGGTCATCGCATCCCGTATCCCCGGCATCATGGACATGGTGGCCGACGGGGTGAATGGACGGCTGGTGGATGTCCGGGATGAAGATGCTTGGCTGAAAGCATTCACCGATTTCATTGAAGACCCTGAACATTTCCGCCCGCTTGTAGAAGCCGGTTGCCGCACTGCGCAAAACCATTTCAGCATGGCGGCCACCAGCGCAAAGCACCTTGCCTTCTTTCGACAACTCACGACAAGTCGCAAACAACGACAAAGCGGGCATGATTAACCCGGCGCCATGCAGTGGCTTTTCCGACCTCAATCCGTCCCGTGATTCTGCTACACCTTCGGCCAAGTCAGGCAACCTGCTCACTTCGACTGGATATCGAACAGCAGCAATTCCGATTTGGTCATAGCCTTGCGACGCCGGTGATGGGTTATATATTGAAGGAGTTGTTCGAGAATGGCTTTTTCATAGTCATTGCCCGTCGCCAGTCTTTGCCGCATATCCCCCAAGGCAAGCTCTAGCGACTCAATTGTCGCGTTCGAGGAAATGGCAAGCAGATACCGCCCCCGGGGCCACTTCAATTTGTTCCAGGAACTGAATTTCTTTAAGGCATTGATTGGGCCCCACCAGGACCATTGTCTTATTGGCGAGCACCTTTACGATTTCCACCGGTTGGCGGACGGAATTTACGCCCACGCGCAGATCCGCAGCCTTGGCAATGGCTTGCGCACGAGCCGGGTCAATGGAGATCATGCCCTTCAATGTGCGCTCCGGCCGGGTCACGGTTATCCGTTTGCGCGCTTCGTTAAACTTCGGCGGCCGCCCGCCGGAATGCTTTGTTTTCATAATCATTAACCAAACTGACGTTGATGGAGTTTTAAGCGGCTGCCGCGTGTCAATAAAACGTCTATTTGCATCTACACACCAATGATTATTTTTTGTTATTATAGTTAACCAACGCCTGCATGTCCATAATTACCGAATGGCTTAATGTAGAGCCGACTTTACGTTAGCCATGCTTGCTTTCCGCGCAAGCCACCAAACACAACATGCGTAGTAACAGGAAAAGTAAAAAACACCGCGCACGGAAGGACACCGCGCCGTAATTCACCAGCGAGTTTTGACGCTATAAGTTGCACACATGTACGCCGCGTG
>CAYYBV010000094.1:0-5141 GCA_964469675.1 uncultured Verrucomicrobiota bacterium | reverse complement strand
TTTGGATCAATTAATCACAGGGTAGCAACCACTCGTGATAGACATGGCTAGACTGCCTGCTCTTTGGGACGTTTTTAGTTTCAGCGCTATATCATTATTAGCATCCAGTATCAACATTTTAACCGCCTAACTATTATTACCTTTTTGTTTGAATATTATTATTTGGCACATAAATTGATGCGTAAACAAATAAATCAAACACCGGACACAATTAACCCGGCACCATTCGCGGCTGGTTGCGCGCTTGTCTGGAACCATCCAGGAGGTTAAATGAGATTTTTAAAATACCTAGGGCTGTTATTAAAAGATTTTCTGGGATTCGCCTGGCACAATAAAGCCTGGTGGATTGTGCCCGTCATGTTAGTGCTCTTGCTAATGGCCGGAATGATCGTATTGGGACAGACAACGGCGCCCTTCATCTACACATTGTTCTAAAAAACCAGTAACAGCACTAAACGCTACATGAAAATAAAAGGCGATTGTAACCCAAACTGTGATGCCGGGCGCTGGACTTGCTTGGGCCGAGCGCTCCGGCGTAGCCTGATGCCCGGAATTTTCTTGAAGATCTTTCGTTCGTCGTCTTCAAAGTTTTTTGGCGGCCTTGTGCTGGTGCTCCTCGACCTGCTGTTAGCGGCCAACCTGCTGATTATGCTTCTCGCCTGGTTGCTGAACCCCTTCCAACTGAATATCGGGCCGATGCATTTAACCATATCCGGCGGCCTGAAACCGATTCTGGCGCTGTTTCTGATCCTAGGCGTGCGGCAACTTCTGGCATGGGCATTGGCGCGGGGATATCCTCCGCCTCATTTGCGCGGATTGGGGGCATCGGCCGTTTTTAAGAAAATATGTTTTGCGCTCATCAGCACGTATGTTTTTTTTGTCCTGTTCGAATCGGTATTGGCTTGGACCAAGTTTGACGTGGTTTTGCCGCCCGTCGTTTTCCAGGGCCAGACCAATACACACAATCTAAAAACACCCGCGGACACAATCCCAGATGCCGAACTAATCTACCGATTTAAACCGGGGATTGATTTTGGGGGCCGTAAAATCAATAAGCTGGGCTTTCGAGACCGCGAGGTGGATCCTAACAAGGCCGACGGCATGATCCGCATCATTTGCATGGGCGACTCTGTAACCGGCCAAGGTCATCCGGGTTATTCACAATACCTGCATGAGCGGCTTACCAATAATCCGCCCACAACCCACACCTGGGAGGCGTTCAACTTGGGCGTTTACGGATATTCATCCCTGCAAGGCTTGCGGTTGTTTCAAAAAACGGCAAAGTTTTTATCCCCCGATATCGTTACGGTGTTTTACGGATGGAACGATCACTGGCTGGCGGACGAGCCCGATCGCCAACGAATGGGTTTGGCGATGCGACCATTTGCCGGGCAGATCTACGAATCGCTCAAGCATAAACGCATTTTCAGGCTCGTGGTCTGGGCGCTGAATCCCGTTCAGCACATCGCCAGGCGGGACCGTGGCGATGCCCGCGCACCGCGCGTAATGCCGGAAGAATATCATTCCACACTGCATGCTTTTGTAAGCGAAACTCGCGCGGCCGGAGCCATTCCCATCCTGATCACGGCGCCGCGCCGTTCTTTGACTAAAAACGTGGTCAATAAAAAACACGTCATCTCCGTGGAACAGGGCCAGCGCGCACATGACGAGTATGTGGAGCTTACGCGCCGGGTGGCCAGGGAGGCCAACGTTGCACTGCTTGACCTGGCCAGCATCTTTACCAACCCGGCGTGCGACGTCTATTTTGCGTCCGACGGCATTCATTTCGATCACTATGCCAAGGAGGAGTATATGACCAATAATGTGCCCGTATCTCAGCCGGGGCTAATGCGTATCGCGCAGGAACTGGAAAAAAAAGTGCGGGAAATTGCCAGCGCAACAAACTGGCCGGCACCTTACCCGGTATTACCTTAAACCATCTTTGCATTTATCAGGCGCCTAAAAGCATAGCTGATAAAAATATGTTTGCGTTATTCGGTAATTTTAAACCGGTTTGCGAGAAATTGCCCCGTATATCTGCTTGACCCGACCGGCTACCTCCGCGCAATATATGCGCATGGCGGAGAGAATCATGTGTTCCTGCAAATTGATTACGCTCACCTTCCTGCTGTCCCTGGCCATCTGGCTGGCATTCAGCTGGCCAGTCCCGCGCGTTCTGACCACCGGGATCGCCTCGTCCGGACGCAATATCGAAGCCGGCCAGGCGCGGGCCATGATCCCCGGGGATCATCTTCAATTTATCTATCATCTCTGGCTGTTCAGCGATGCCATCTCCGGGCACACCCCCTGGTTTCATAATCTGTACGAATTCAACACCGGGAACGATGACGAACGGCGGGCCATTACAACTTACTACCTTCCCTTTGCGCTTATCTTTGCGCTCTTTGCCCGAATCAGCTCCCTTGCGCTTGCCTGGAATCTGACCGGGCTCGTTGCCATCTGGATCACTTTTCTGGCCACTTTTTTTTTGACCCGCCGATATACTGCAGACCGCTGGTTCCCATGGATCGGGGCCTTGCTGGCGGTGATCTTTCCCTACCACTGGTACGCACTGCTGGGCGGCAGCCCCACGGGCTTTGGCATGCTGTGGATTCCCGTTCTCCTGCTGGGGCTGGAATTGATGGTGGTGGAATCACGGGCCTGGGGCGGCGCGTTGGCTGGGGTGACCATTCTGCTCGCCGGCTGGGTAGACAGCCATGTTTTCTTTTTCTCCGCGTTGATCGCTCCGGCTTGGTGCTTTTTCACCTACTGGTATCACCATGAAGGATGGATCCCGGCTTGGCGCGAGTTCAAGCCGATGTTCAAAGCCGCCATACCCCTGCTGGGTTTCCTGTTTTTGGTCCTGCTTCAGGCCCAGTTAATGCAACAGAACATGGCTGATACCGCTCTAGCCCGACAGGGTCGTAGCGCTGGAGAAGTCTGGCTGAATTCACCGAAACTCTCCGGCGCCGTGACTAGGGACATCGCCAACGGCGCGTGCGTGATCTATGCCGGCTGGAGTCTGCTCGGTTTGCTCGGAGCGGGATGGCTCGCTTGCCTGGCACGGTGCATGCGTCAACACGTACTTCCCGGTCGCCGGGAATGGGGCCTGACCCTACTTCTGCTGGGAATCACCGTTATTATTTTCCTCGCCGCCGGAATGAATAACCCTGGCGGCCCGCGGCTCTGGCACTGGGTCACACACCTGCTGCCACCCTATGCAATGATTCGTAATCCGACCAAGATCTATTGCCTGCTCCCGACAGTTTCCGCGGTGGCAGCGACCCTGGCCTTGAATCAGCTGGTCGCCTTCCTTCCGCGCCGCGGTGTGCGGCAAGTGATCCTGGTCCTGATCGCCCTGCTTTTGCTGGCCGACTTCAAAGGCATGATCCAGCCCACCATCTGTTTGCTGGATCGGCACCAAGCCGCCTACGCCGCCATTGCCCAGGATGCTCGGGATCACGGGCGCCGCGCCCATTTTTTGGCACTGCCGCTCTGGCCCGGCGACTCACATTTCACTTCGGTAAACCAGTATTACGCCGCCATTTATCGGCTGCGCATGATCAATGGCTATCGGCCCACGGTCCGGAAAAAATACCTGGATGATGTTTTCTTACGTTTCCAGAGTTTCAACCACGGTGCAATAGCCGACACGCAATTAGAAAATCTGCTCCAGCGTGGCATCGCCTATATCGTCTTGCACGAGGATCTCTTCCCTGAAAAGGTCAGCCCTTTCCCGGTGGGCTCCACCCTGCAGGCCCTCCAAGCCCACCCGCGCCTGACCCTGTTGCAAAATGCGCAGAGCGTCTGGGCTTTCCGGATCCTGCGCAACGGGGAGACCAAGCCGCCGGCGAGCGTTCCGGAAATATCCTGCCCGGTATATTTTCCCGCACGCCGCTGGGAATTGGAAAATTACGGAAACCCAGCGTCTGAAATTATTCCCGACCAAAAATGCAGTGGCAAGCGACTCCTGCGCCTGCAGGCAGGCGCAACCAATCGCGCAAACATTTCCGTCGCCACGACCTTTATCAACACCCGTTTTTTACCGAACCTGCGCTGGATGCTCCGCGCCCGTGGCAACAACCGCATCACACTCCATACCAGAAACGAGGAACAACCGTTCGACGATCACGGCATTCCGGCGACACTTACCGGCACATGGACCTGGTATCCTGCGCCCATCGATCCCGTGCGTGCGGCAAAACCAATGGCGCTCATGATTGCGGCCGGTGCGGATGGAGCGGCCGACCTCGACCTGGCGTTACTGACCGCAGGCGAATGGCCGGAACTACTGCCGGGCGAATCACAGCACCTGCCAGCCACTTGTTTTTTCCACGCCGGATATTCTGATCCCGCACACAACGCGATTGTCTTGCGTCGCGCCAGCGATCCAGCCGCCGCCGTTTTTTACGGCCCAAAACTGCCATTGGCCGTAGGCGCATACGAAGTGGAATTAAGATTTACTTCCACCGCTGCGCCCGGCACGTGGCTGGGTTTCTGCAATGTGCGTGTGAACGACCGTGATGAACGCAACCAGGTCCCGGTTATTGTCGGCCAACGTGCCCGCATCGCACATTGCCAGCCCGACAACCAACCAATCAACCTGGTCTTTGTCTATACCCGCAATGCGGATATGGCAATCGAAGGGGTAACCATCACGCGCCGGAAATAGGCGCCGGGCGCTATGGATTACCATGGCCGTCCGGTCAACTCCACCAACAGTGAGCGTAATTCTGTCACCGCATCCCGCTGGCGCATAGCATCCATGCGGCGCCTCTGAGAGCGATGGATTGTTTCGCGCAGGACCGTATCACTCACAACCCGGTGGATAAGTTCCGCCATTTCGCAGGCATCAAGGCCTTCATACAGCACCCCGGCACCATCCATAGCCTCGGGCATACCCCCCACCGCCCGGGCAATCACGGGCACATCCTGTTCCATAGCCTCTAATAATGGGAGACAATAGCCTTCATGGCGGCTGGCGCTTACGAAGACATGGGCCAATTGGTAATAAGTGGGTAATTCCGTCGGGCCCACATAATTCTCGAAGCAGACGTTGGCAAGACCCAGCTCCCCGGCAAGCATGCGCAACATCGCAAAATAGCGGGGAACACTGTGCGGGGATCCAACCAGGATCAGGC
>CAYYBV010000093.1:3073-7696 GCA_964469675.1 uncultured Verrucomicrobiota bacterium | reverse complement strand
CGCTTCATGTGATCGATTTCCGCCATAACGTTGGCGATACTTCTTTGCCGATATTTTCGTCCGATCGGATGGTAGCAGAATGTGCAGTCGAAAGGGCATGAGCGCGAGGCCAGCACAAACGCGCCACGTGGATTGTCGCTGATTGTGAACATGTTGTTTGAGCAATTAGGCGCAAAGGTCTTCAAGTATTCGTCATAGCCGAAGCCCTTGCAATCCGGGAATGGGAGCGCATCCAGGTCCATGATCGGCTTGCGTGGTGCCGTGGTGATATAACCTTTTTTCGGCCCCATTCTGGGTGTCTGGGCAGCTTCCGGCCCTGCACGATAGATCAGCCCATCTACTTGTGCGGCATCGCCGCTGCAGGTCAACGTGCGCGCCAATTCTGCCATGGTGATTTCACCCTCGCCGATAACTCCAAAATCGAACTGCAAAAGTTCGGACGCCAGGGTGGGATCTGCGGTTACAACCGCTCCGCCGACAACAATCGTGATATCCGGCCTGGCCTGCCGGGCCGCTTGGACGACCGCCTGAATGGCGTTGAAATTAACCGACATTCCGCCGGTACATATCACATCAATATCGTTTTCCATGATCGCATTAAACAACTGCTTTTCAATAGGCCGGTCATCATGACACAGGTTGAGGCAGTATGTTGCGTAGCCAGATTGCCGCATATAGGCGGAAACGTAAGCCAGGCCCAGTGGAAAGTCGTAGTACTGTCCGCGCACGGCTACTTTCGGGTTGACAAATAGGAAGTGCATTAAATCGCCCTTTTGCGTCAAGCTCCATCGCTTATCTGTATATCTGCGGATACCAACGTGCTTTAACCCCGAAAACTATACCAGATAAAAAAGAAACTTCTACAGGGCAGGATAGCTTCAGGATGGTCAAAATGCGAGGAAAAGGATTCTTTTATGGGCAGATAGAAGAAAGATCGCATTGATTTGCCGGGAATAATTCTATTAGCGGAAGGTGGTGATGCGATTGTGTGATATCACACCGTGTTTTCCTGCGCATCACCACCGGGGAAGGCCCATGCGTTATTGCACGGGGATAAAATCCTGGTCGCCGAAAGGCCCCCAGATTACGGATTGATAACTTCTGGTTGAGCGGAATACTTCCCAGAGACTGGTGGCATGATAATACACTGCCGGATCGGCTTTGCCGTCGCCGTCATAATCTGCCGGAACCGGCGTGCCGTTGATATCCCCAAACACTCCGCCCCACCATGTGTAGCAACCTTGTGTGACCAGCGAGCCTGAAAGCCACGCTTGCCATTCCGCCGTGGACGGCGCGTATACGGCCGGATCGGCCAAGCCGTCGCCATCATAATCCGCGCTGACCGGCAGATAGCCGTTGCCGCCGAATATCCTGGTCATTATCTGGCCGATGTTTTTGGACGAATAAATTACCCAGAGGCCCGTTGTCTGGTTATAAACCGCCGGATCGGCCAAGCCGTCCCCATCGTAATCCGCCGCCACCGGCTGGTCGCCGGGTTCTCCGAGGGATGCATAAAAAAGGCCATAATTTCTTGCCGAAGCCAGCCCTTCCCAGTATCCATCCGCTGCGCGATAAGCGACTGGATCGATTTTGGCGTCCCCGTCAAAATCGCATTGTGCCGCGGTGAAATCCATTCCGCCCAACCAGCATTCACCTGATAGCCCGCTGGACGTGTATCTTACCTGCCACCGCCCGTTCAAGCGATTATAGACGGCCATGTCCGTGTAGCCATCGCCATCGTAATCTCCGGCTACCGGCGTTAGCTCAGCTAAACCTGTTTCGACCATCAGGTACTGTTGATAATCCAACCCCGAGAGTGCCACTTTCCATAGGCCGTCAGAGCTGCGATAGATGGTGGCATCCGCCTTGCCGTCGCCATCATAGTCGTGGCCTCCGTTATATAGCGGCGATCCGTAATTCGCTATTTTTGCCTGCATCGCTGGGGTTAACATTTTGATCAGTTCCGCATTATAAGTATGCGATGTTGTATCGGTGAGCGCGATATTGCCGAATATTCGTTCGGCGCCGACACCATACCCAAGTGACTTCCCTGCAGGCGAGTTGGTCTCGACCTGGGGGTCGACCGAGGTCGTCAGGATGGAGATGGTATTGTCGATGTTGCGACGGATATCCCAGGTGCGGAACTGCTGGGGGAAGTCCCGTAGCGAAGGGGTTTCGACCTGCCAGAAACCGCGTTCTGGATGAGCTGGGTCAGATGACGGGAATGGCGTCACCACGTTTACATGGCGATGGCCTGCCATCACCATTAGGAGATTCGGATAGTTATGAAGTGTGGCAACCAGGTTTGACTCGACTTGTGTATCGTAAAACATTGTGGTGGTGTTGGTGATAAATAGATCTGCTTGCGGAAGAATGGGGATATGCGTTGCGATGATCATGAGCTGATCCGCGTCCTGCCCCTTTTGAAGTTCGTTGGTGAGCCAGGCCAGGCGTACTGCGTCCACCCAGCCAGCGCCATAAAACATCGGGCTTTGACCGGGAGCGTTCGATTTACAGGTGTCGTCGAGCACAATTATCTTGATCGGCATGTTGGTCAGCGGCTCGAACGTGTAGCAGGCGGCCAGGCTTCCCGTGTTGGCCAGGTTAAAGCCGTGCCCCTGCGGGGACGATACGGTATTAAAGAACTCATTAATATAATTCGTGGGCGAAGATAGATCCACCGAGAGAGATCGGCGGTTCGCGTCGGCGGCGACGGTCGGGGGCGAATCGAAAAGGTTCGTCAAGCCCCATTTGATCACGGCGCCGTAGGGTGTGGTCCCATCCACAACGCCCACATACATGCCGGCTCCCTCTGAACCAGTGATCAGCGGGCCGTTGGTTGCAATGTTCAAAACATTACTGCCGATAAAGGCGGCCTTGAGTTTTGCGCTTGCCGGATAGCCGATTCCCATCCACATCTGATCGTGGTTGCCGATGGTATTGTACCAAGGGATGGAGCGATCAAGACCGGTAGCCTGGAAGGGCATCTGATAGTCGATCGTCGTGGCCCCGAGGTGCGCGCCGGAGCTTGGCGTGATAGGTTGCCCATCCATAACATCGATAAACCAGCGCAGTTCATTATATTGTGAGCAATTGGCGTCATCGCCGAGACTGATGCCGAAATTGAAAGGGGTTATCTGGTGCAAGGCGTTGATCGTCCTGACGGCGGCATCGAGACGGTGAGTGGTGGCAAACATGACCGGTGAATATGCCGCATGGTTGAGCCCGCCCAGGCCATCATCAAGAAACGCTGCGTTCCATCCTAGGTAGGGTACGCCGACTGGAGATTCTTTGTCGGTGATGTGGATATCGCTCATGGAAAAGAACGACAAGAGCCGCGCCGCATTACCGGAGCCTTTGTAGCTGTCCGGCATAAGGTTGAACTTCCGACCTTCGTTCGTTCCGGCGCCCACCTGCCAAGCGCTGTAGCCGTAGACCGCGTACAAGGGGACGTTTGACGGGGCAACCTGTTGTGTGCCCGGCGGTATGGCGATTGGCAGGATCGTCTGTTGACGTGTTGTCGGCACGGCCCCGCTTACGGAAGCCGAAAGCCACAACAGTATCGATATGCTTAATATAGGGGTGAGTGCTAATTTAATAGTGGTGTTATTGTTGGTCAAAACTTGCGTGGGTTGCGTGACAATTTTCGGTTCGGATTTCATTTTTTGTTTTGGTTTTTCCTTTTCATTTGTTAAACGCAGGGTTCCAGTGAGCGAAGAGTTTTGGGCAACTTTGGCGCGGGAACATTCTGGGGAAATGGCCCGGTCATGAACTTGTCCCCGAAACCAGTAACAATCGTGTTTATCCAAAGCCTTTTATTCTGAAAAATTTGCGCAACAATCACATTCCTGTTAACAGCTGAATTTATGATAAACTGAACAAAAACGTGGGTCGCGATGAAGGGGTTAGTTAATGTAATGCATCTTGAGCTTGATTAAGCACCAGCTTGCGTGTCGGCGGGCAGCAAGTATGCCGGGTTTTGCCTTCTTGCGCGTAGTAGAGCTGACGGAGTTGCTCAAAACAGTCCGCGCATGCTTCCGTCACGTTGCTGGCATGGGTCTGACGTTCATGATCAATAATCGCGCGCAGCACAAAGAGGCGCCAACGCCAGGCTGTTTTCGCCAGTGGGGAGAGCTTGGAATCAATTGCCATGATTTTTTGATAAGCAAGGCGCGCATCGGCCTTGAAATTCGAGCGACTCCAGGCTTCACCATCGCAGTAGCGGATTTTATCGCATTCATGGCCGGACAAATCATACCCCTCCTCCTGCGCACCTAATCGGAAGATGGCAAACTTTGAATTATCTTCCAGAATATCGAGGGCTTGGCGCCAATCGGCATAACTCTCATCCGGGCATCCCAGTTCGAAGCGGGCGTACTCCCGCAGGGTTTCCTCAAAAGCATTGTCCCTTTTCCAGTAAAAGCCCGCATACAGTGCCTTGTTGATGTCTTCAAAAATGCCTTCGGAATAAAGCATGCCGCCATTACAAAGCGCTGCGCTCTGTCCCCAAATATCGGCATTAATGCGCGGCATTGGATTGGCCCCGGACCCACCCCAGGGATAGATTAGGCGCATGCTGATTTCGGGAAACGCGAGCATCCGCATGCCGCCCGGCAGGCCGTC
>CAYYBV010000093.1:1798-3063 GCA_964469675.1 uncultured Verrucomicrobiota bacterium | reverse complement strand
CTGATTTCGGGAAAGTTGATGATCGGTCGCTTGCCCGGCAGGTCATGTTCCAACGGATAGCGGGGATAGGCGTTATGCGACTCGGCCAGCAAGATGTCGATATAGTCCCCTTTCCCGGCAGCCAGGGCGGCACCCAATCCTGCCCATTCCTTTTCGCCTTTGTGGTCAAAAAGCCATGTTGAATAGATGATACGACAGCCAGGTTGATGTTGCCGCACCAGTGCCGCCACTGCCCGGCCACAGTCCAGCATGCCTTTTGCACCCCAGGGCGCACACGCAGGACAGGCGCATCCGCCTTGATCATAGCTCCAGAGTGAGTAGTAATCGATGGTTAGGTCCGCAAAGTAATCCAGCGTTTCCCGGTGGTTTTGCAGGATCAGATCCATACCTTCGTTGGTCGCCGGGCAAACCTCACAACCGTAAAAGGATCTTCCGGGGTGTGTGGCGCGCAGTTTTTGCGGTGTGCTCCGGTAGCCTTCATTGGTCAGCGTCCCCAGAATTACCCGCATGCCGATCGCTTTGGCCGCGACAAGGATAGTTTTGACGCGGGCCAGAAAAATCTGGAAATCATGGTCAGTAATGCCATCAAAATGGTGTTTGTCGGGCCAGACGCTTATCGTATTATAGCCCCACAGCGCAAGGTCTTCGACATAGTGGACGATCTCAGTGATAGGTGCATCATGGTAATAATTATGAAAGTGTGTGGCGAAGTAGACACCTCGCAGCGCGCAACGCGGGGTGGAGATGCCGCGCCATTTGCCGAAAGTAAAAATGCCATTTGCGAAATTACCGGTACGCAGCATTTTGCCGATACCAAAAAGCAGGGCCAGGCCACTGCCGCCGCTGACCTCAAGCCGGCCGGAATAGACCATGCGAATTCGGAAGGCTTCGGTTGCGAGCGTTTTGTCGACGCTAAGGTGCAGTCCGGGCTCGCCTTGCGATAAGGCGGGAACAATCGCAAGTGTTGCGCAACCCCGCGCCTGCAATTGCCGGTTAAGCAGGGCGATCGTTTGGCCGGCAATCGGGGAAGAAATAAAGCATTGCATGGTTGATTCCTTAATAAATTGATTTTTAGCCGCCGCAGGTGCACGCCGATTAGAGTTGTCGTAATTTCTTATTTCAAGAGTGCGGAATCAGGGTGGTAATGTCAAATAGTAAATAAAAATTATTGGCAAAAATATGCCTTATCTGCACAAGGGCATTTGGTTAAAACACTTCCTCTCAAGCCGCTTGAACCATGCTGCGAAAGCAATCGAAAATTACCC
>CAYYBV010000093.1:1004-1781 GCA_964469675.1 uncultured Verrucomicrobiota bacterium | reverse complement strand
AGAAGGACGAAGCAGGATCGCCATTGGGCTGAAGAATCACAATAAATGTTTGCCGGCAAAAGCTTTTCCCGAGTGCGACTTCAGGTATTTCTCAAACTTCAACGCATGAAGCTTGTTTTGAAAAGCGCAGTAAAAATTACTTTCCAAGGTTTAAATTTGGATGTATGCGGACAACCGCCCGCATTATGTTTGTTCAAGCGGATTGAAATGTCGGTTGTGAATCCGACGTATGTTTCGCAAGGGAACGGAATACTGCGCAAAATGTAGACGTAGTGCATAGGAGCCCGGCTTCGTTTCGCTTTACTCAACTATGCCGGGCATGCTTCGCCCTGGTTGGTTCAGTCAGGCGTACCCTGCGTAGATTGCATTATTTTTCCGAAGTGGCGTGCCATGCGAAGCCCAACAGGGCGAAGCATGGAGGATAAGGGAGTTGAACCCTCGACCTCCTGAATGCCATTCAGGCGGAAAATATCGATATATGCCTATTAATTGATGAAAAATGATGTTTAAGGCCTCTGTGTGTGTGGATGTGTGTGTAATTTGCTTGCACTCACGTCCATTGTGTTGCATACTTGCGCTAACCGTTAATTAAGGAGGGCGCAAATATGAGCTTGATGCTACGAAGGCAAAGAGATGGAAAACTGCGGCCTTATTGGTACGGTGAATACACCGAAAGCAATGGCACGCGGAAGATTATCAATCTGGATGTGATGTGGCGCGGAACTCCGCCCGAGACCCTGCGTAAGCCGGGCGATGCTACGTTTGAGCGGAGCCGGG
>CAYYBV010000093.1:0-994 GCA_964469675.1 uncultured Verrucomicrobiota bacterium | reverse complement strand
ATTCGTGGAGGAAGCGCGTCATAAGGGGCGTGTGGAAACCCTTACCGAACGCCTGATTGAATCGAAGACGGGTTCCGCCCCGGAGCATGTAGCGCTTGCAGACATGCTCAATAGGTGTATGGCCCGCGACACTTACAGCGAGGGGTACACGTCGCAATGCAAGGCTATTTTCAGCCGGTTTCTGGCCTTTATGCGGGAACGAAACCCGAAGGCGCGTTTTGCTTATCAAGTCCGGGCGAGTGACGCGGAAGCCTTTGTGAATGCTCTTCGCGTGACGATGAGTCCGGCTACATTGTCCGCTTATGTCGGCATTCTGCGGCCGGCGTTCTCTCGCTATCTTCCGTCAGGTGCGGTCAATCCGTTTTGGAATGCTAAGCGGGGCAAGGCCAAGGCGAACGGGGCGAATCGCGAGGGAAGCATTCACCGCAAACCGTTTACAGCTGACCAACTGCGTGCACTGCTGGACGCCGCGCGTGACGATGCCTTCATGTATCCGCTTATTGTGACGGCTGCCTGTACCGGCATGCGGCGCGGCGATGTGTGCAAATTGAAGTGGAGCGCGGTTGATCTGGCCGGGGGTATGGTTGAAGCGCAGGCAAGCAAGACGGGCGAGCCGGTGGAAGTCCCCATCTTTGCGCCGTTGCGGGCTGTCCTGGAAGAACGCAAGGGCAAAGGCGGTGAGCTTGTTTTCCCCGAGGCGGCGCGCATGCTGCGGGAAAATGCGGACGGATTGAGCTATCGGTTCAAGGTGCTTGTGGCAAAAGCCCTGGACACGGAACCACAAAAAACAACACCGGTGCCTATCCCCATGGCTGAGATCGAAGCCAAGGGTGTGGCCGCAATAACCGCGAAGATTCCCGAGGGCGCACGCCGTGACCGTGTGCTTGATACTTTCAAGCGCTACACTGCCGGGCAGTCTGTCCGTCAGATTGCGGATGGGACCAAAAGGCCGAAGGGAACCATATCCCATGACCTGCACATGATTGAGAAATGG
>CAYYBV010000092.1:1221-7716 GCA_964469675.1 uncultured Verrucomicrobiota bacterium | reverse complement strand
GACTTTATCATGCGCATGTAAAGTGGCCCAAACACAAGATAAACCAGACCGGCCACCATGATCATCAGGGCCGCCTTGGGAGCGATGTTTAAATTACGCACAAACAGCAAAGCCACCAGGACAATGCTGGGAATGAACACCGCCGTCAGCTTGGTCGGCTTGGGATACGGCACGTTGGAAACTTGCAGGACAATCATAACGAGAACGCCCAGTAAAAAAATGACGCCCACCGGCCCCTGCCCCAGGCGAAAATAATCACCAAAGGTATGTGTTTCGCTGAGTAGCACAAAAATCGCCACCCAACCGGCGCTAACGGTAATCGGCAAACCACAATAGCCACCCTGCCCACGCAAAGGATCCTTAACTTTAAACCGCGCCAGCCGGATCATGCCGGAAAGCACCACCACGGCGGTCATGGCAATCCGCAAGTCATCATGCCGCTGGAGGGCCACCTGATAAATGAGAATGGCCGGAGCCAGGCCAAAGGCAGTCATATCAACGTAGGTATCTAGTTCTGCGCCAAAAGCACTGGTCCCTTTGAGCAAACGGGCCAACTTGCCATCAATCCCATCCAAGATCATGGCCAGCATAATAAACTGGGCGGAGAGCAGATAGTAACCCGCCCCCTCCAGCGCAAACAGAATGCTGAAAAAACCACACAGCATTGCGGCCAAAGTAAACAACGTTGGAACAATTTGGCGCCAGCTAAAGGACATAGCAATATCCTTTCTTTTATTTGGGTTTCATCGTTGCCACTACGGTCACCCCGGCCTGGACCCGGTCACCGCGCTTGACCACCACATTGACATCGGATTTCGGAAAGAGCATGTCGAGCCGTGACCCGAACTTCATCATACCGATGCGATCCCCTTTCTGGACGACCTGATTCAGCTTTAGCCAGTACACCACACGGCGGGCCACCGGCCCGACGATCTGGTTGACCAGACATCTGGTCTGCGGCCCCGGCTGGCCGAAAGTGCCGCTTGAGGATGCCAAACCATCGATCAGGATCGAATTATGCTGATTGAATTCCGAAGACTTTTCCTGGAAGGTAAAATAGCGTTTGCCGGGAAAATACCCCAGAAAGGCGATATTGCCGGCAATGGGCGCACGGTTGACATGCACATCGAATAAACTCAAAAAAACGCTGATCCGCACCGTATCCGTTTTTAGATACGTATCCTCCCGCACATCCATGACGCTCATGACCACGCCATCTGCGCCAGACACGATAACATTTGGATCCGACGGCGCCAGCCGCTGCGGATCGCGAAAAAAATAGAGCATGTAGCAGGCCGCGATTACTCCCAGCAAAAAACAAACGCGGGCCGTCCGTTTCCAGTGGAACCGCCCAAAGATCAGGCCTAGCAACCCGAAGAAAACCAGCGCGCCGCAGAAAAACGGCAGAACTTCTTTGACAACTGGAATATACATACAACACTCCCTTGAAAATTAACACATATCCGTTTCGGCAAGCACTATACAGAACGACTGTCCACTTGACAATCGGCGACTTTCGCATTTACAGCAAAATGCAAATAAATGGGCGCCAACCTTTCGGAGGCTATATCCTGCGCCATGCGCGCCGTTGCCAATCGCCCCAGTATGGCCGCATCAGGCAAACAGGCACGCGCCAGCATTGTGACGAAGGGAGGCATGGCCTCCGTCAAATGCGCCCCAATCCGTGCCCAGTCTGGCGTCGCCACAATTTCAACCTCACCGACCTGGAACGCACCTGGATTCACCAAGGCCCAATCGCCAACCGGTCGAACACAGGCGTCGCTGCGCTCAAAAATTCGCGTCCACCATTGATTGCGGCGGGCATCACCAACTATTTGCACACGCGTTGCGCGCGTGGCTTCCATGGCCTGCCAAGCCAACCCTTCCGCACTGGTAACCCCGTAAATGGGCGTCTTGCCAGGAATAGCCATGGACCTTACCGCTGCCAAGGCCACCCGTAAGCCACTATATGACCCCGGGCCCACCCCCACAACATAAAGCTGAATGGCGCCGGGCTCAAGTCTGGCTTCATCCAACATGGCCCGCAGGTTGGGGAACAACTGTTGTCGGGACAAGCGCGTTTCAGACCAATGCCGCTCGACCAGCGGCCGCTGATCATCCAAAATGGCGGCACTGCCGGTCGCATTAGATTGATCTATGGATAGGATAAGCATTTATTTAAAACACGATAAATTCTTTTCATTCATTCGGCAAGCCTGTAAGTTTAACTTTAAATGAAAAGAACACGCGCCCCGACATCATTTCCCCGCAAAGCCGTCATCCTGGCAGCCGGGTTTGGCACCCGCATGCTCCCCTTGAGTTTAGATACCCCCAAGCCAATGATGCCACTTTGGGGCAAGCCAATGCTAGGGCATATCCTGGATATGCTCGCGCGCTGGGGTGTTGCAGAGGTCTTGATCAATCTGCACCATCAGCCTGAAGCAATATGTGAGTATGTCCGCCGGCGGCCGATGGCCAGCCCCCGGGTTACCCTGTCATTTGAACCCGATATCATGGGCACCGGTGGTGCCTTGCGTCATGCAGCCTGGTTCCTGGATACACACCCCTTTTGGATGATAAACGCCGATATCGCCGCCGACCTAGACCCCCGGCAACTGATTAAAGCATTTTACCGACCCAAAGTATTGGCCGCGCTTTGGATGAGCGCCACGCGCGGTCCACGCACTGTGCAAATAACCGGCGACCGGATTACTAATTTTGCAAGCAGCCGGCCGGGCACCGCAGGCACATATACATTCTGCGGTCTGCAGCTATTGTCGCCACGCATCATGGAGTTCATCCCGCCCCACCGCTTTGCAACGATCATCCAGGCTTATCAACAGGCCATCGCCAATTCTTGGAAGATTGCCGGAGTTTGCGTCGCACGTTCGTATTGGGCCGACATAGGCACACCGGAAAATTATATCCAGGCCCATCGTGAAATTTTGGCAAATAACCGCGCCGGAGCGCCCGGTGCAAATCTATTTGCTTCGGACCAGCTGATTTCCATGCGATCCTGGCAAAGGCAAATTCAAGTCAAAGGATTTTTATCCACCGGCCACAACGTGGTAATCAGAAAAGGCGCGCGGATAGCGGATGCCGTTATCTGGGATAATGCCTATGTTGCTTCGGATGCGGTCGTGGAGCAAGCCGTTCTCGGAACCGGCTGCAAAGTATATGGCCGTGTGCCGCGCATGGCCGTGCGCTCGGCGTTTTCGCTGGCAACGCCGGGCAATACCGCTGATATTCCGCTGGCTATGGCCCTGCAGAGCCTACACTGGTCTCCGGCTGAAACCACGATCATCCCCTTTGAGCCGCGTGGATCGGCACGTCATTTTACACGCCTGGAAAGCAATGGCCAGCGGGTTATATTGGTGCGTTACAGCCTGGAACGCGAGGAAAATGCGCTCTATACACACCATGCCCAATTCCTGAAGTCAATCGGACTTCCAGTGCCAGGCATTATTCTCGACGCACCTGAAAAACATTTTTTTGTCATGCAGGACCTGGGCGACCAATCTTTGCAAAACCTGGCCAACAGCTGGCTGCCTGCGCGTCTAATGACCTTTTATCAGGTCACCCTGGCATCCGTCGCACGCTGGCATATTAAGGGCGCACGCGCGGCCCGCGAGCAGCACCTAAACCTGGTAGCACCGTTTTCACCGGATTTATACCGATGGGAGCGCGAGTTTTTCGGTCGTTATTTCCTGTATCCCCGGCTCAAACCAACACCGGGGACGGCGCGGGCAATATTGCGTGAACTGGATTTTGTTACCAGTGACTTGCTAAAAGCCCCGGCCGTTTTGGTTCATCGTGATTTACAGGCAAGCAACATTCTGCGTTTTGGGCACCGCCCGTTTTTCATTGATTTCCAGGGCATGCGCTTTGGCAGCGCGGCCTACGACTTGGCATCGCTGTTGTGCGACCCCTATATCGAATTACCGCTGGCAACGACCGAAAAACTGCTGGACGCTTATAACCGCATGGTCAACCACAGCCAAAGGGTATCGGGGGAACTGTTCTGGCGGGCGGCCGTTGAGCGCCTGGCACAGGCCTTGGGCGCATATGGACGACTGAGCGCTAATCCGGAAACCGCCTGGTTCGGAAAATATTTTGCCCCGGGCCTGCGAATGATGAAACGGGCACTCGATCAATCTGGCGCCTGCCCACAATTGTTAAATCTTATGCGTGACGCCGGACTGCCCAGTTGCGATAGGCGCCATAACAACCGAGAAACACTTGATAATTTTCGTCGAGGTCATGCACATTTGGACCGCGCAACCAAAACAACGTTTGGCGCCGAAGCAAACTCAGGCAAAAGAAACAGCGCAAGCATCAAATGATCAGATGCTGATTAATCAGACGCCCATCGAATAACGCCGCCAGGTCGCGGCGGATATCGGCCTCGGAAACCGGCCGGCCTGCCCGCACCAGGTCATCGTACTTCGAAGCCAGCACATCGCCGATCACCGACCGGGAATGCTGCCACTTGTAAATGAGCTGGTCCAGAATCCGGCAATCGGAATGCTGGGGGATAAACGAAAGCCCCAGCATTTCCAGACGCATGGCAGTAATCTCGCGGAGCAACGATGGGTTATTAAGAAACCACCAGCAGCCGAATGGCACGATATTCCTGAACTTGCGGGCGGCCACGCACAAGCCGTGCATGTTCTCCCGCGCCAACATAGTGACCAGGAAGGTCACATCGCCGAAATCGCGCGCCAGGTTTTCCACCGCACCAACATTCGCCAGGCCGACGGAATCACCCGCGTCGCCAAGTTCCGGGTTAACCGCTCTGCGCACACCAATCATAAGCGCCACGGGAATGCCCCTCTCCCGGGCCACGGGAATAACGGCCTTGACCATCAGGTTCGTCAAGCTATTCGTAGCATCTGGATAAGCAAAATCAGGCTCCAGTCCGATGGCCATGTAGCCAGCTTCGATTTTCTGGCACCAGTCATTGAAATAGCGACGGACTTCAACCAAAGTTCGCCCGGCAAGGGACGTATCCACCGCATAACCCAGCCCCTTGAGATGATCGACGCTCTGCGGCCAATCTTTTAGAGCGCTGTCCAGGCGCAGGGCGGCACGAAAGCGGGCATCCCGTTCAAACCCTTTTTCCCATACCAGGCGTTCAGCCTGATTCAGCGGATCATTGGTCATGTAGACACGCTCCACCCCGGCCAACTTAAACACTTGCGCCACATGGCTATGTATCGTCTGGGCGGCGAAATAGGATCGAATATCGACCAAACTCACGGCGGTGGTGTTCAAGCCCATTACCTGGAGCACGGTCAGCACTCCGCGGCAGGCTTCCGAAACAGGCGTGCGCTTGACAAACAGCTCATGCCAGACAAGGTCTGCCTGTGCCACTTTCGGCATGGCCCGAAACTTTCGAGGGACCACATCCGGCCGGGCACGCAGCACTTCGGCCACAAGGTAGTGATAAGTCAACAGCTCATCAATCCCCCATGGCAAAAGCGATCCCATGGCAGGATCAAAGAGATGTGTGTGAATGTCGATCACAGGGGTGCCGGCAAACACGGAAGAAACCGTTTCTTGAAAATTCACGGTATTATTTTTCAATAACTTTATACCACAGCTTGCGCGGCTGGCAGGCATAGAGAATTTATGAACGGGACCTCTTCGTCCTTATCCGGGTCAAACGCCGGCAACAAACACCATCACCGCAAACAAAACCATAATGTCCTCGGCAAAGGCATCATGCGCAACGGGAAAATTTTGCATCTTTTATTCTGCATTCTGCATTACCTGGTCAATCGCTGCCTCAAACACCTGGATCCCTTCGCACAGGGCATCCTTGGTGATCGTCAGCGGCGGCGCGATCTTCAGGCATTCGCCGCCAATCCCGACCGGCGCAAACATGAGCAAGCCCTTCTGTAAACAGGCCACATTAATCTTGGTCGCCAAGGCCGCATCAGGCTCTTTCGTCCCCGGCTTCACAACCTGGATACCGGCCACCAGGCCTTTGCCGTGCGCACAACCCAGCACGGCCGGATATTTTTTACGGATACGCTGCACTTCCGGTTGCAGGATATTACCCAACTTGGCGGCATTGGCCACCAGGTGTTCTTTATGAATGAGCTTCAGGTTGGCAATCGCCGCCGCCACCGGCAGCGGCGAACCGGAATGCGTGGAAGTCATGGAACCGGGCGCATACAGGCCTTGAATGTCTTTCCGGCCAATCACCGCCGCAATCGGAAGCGAAGAAGAAATGCCCTTGCCGCAGGCAATCAGATCGGGCTTGACGCCATAATGCTCAAAACAAAACATTTTGCCGGTACGCCCGAACCCCGCCTGCACCTCGTCAAAGGTCATAATAATATCATGCTCGCGGCAAAATGCCTCCATTTGTTTGGCGTATTTCACCGGCATAAAATCGGGGCCGACACCCTGATAACTTTCGGTGATCACTCCGGCAATATCCTTGAAGCGGACGCCCTTATCCTTAAGCGTCTTGATAAAAAGATCGAA
>CAYYBV010000092.1:0-1211 GCA_964469675.1 uncultured Verrucomicrobiota bacterium | reverse complement strand
AACCATCCGGGAACGGCACCTGCACGAAGGAAGGATCCAAACGCCCCAGCCACTTTTTCAGTCGCGGCATTCCGCCGGCTAATTGCGACCCCATGGTGCGTCCATGGAAAGCGTTTTGGAAGGAAACAATATATCGCTTCTGCGTCCCGTATTTTTCCACGGCATAGGTCTTGGCCATCTTGATGCAGTTCTCGGTGGCCTCGCTGCCGGTGCTGAGCAGGAATACGCTATAACTCTTGGGATCCGGCGCAAGCGCCTGTAACATCTTCGTCAATTCAGCTCGTTTTTCATGTACAAACACATAACAGGCCAGCAAACCCTGGTCGATTATGTCCGTAAGCGCCTGCCTAATTTCCTTGCGCCCATGTCCGGCATTAGTAATCAAAACCCCCGAAGACCAGTCAATCCAACGATTACCCCATTTATCGCTGACGGTGAAATTAGCCGCCTTGTGCCAGACAATTGGTGGCTGGCCAGACATGGAACGGGGCTCCGATTGTTGCAGTTTTTTAAAGACAGGCAAGGACTGCGGCACCGGGATGCGAGTCTTGATTACACGGTATTTGGTGTGAATTTTCGGAACATTGACAGGTGTT
The DNA here is from genome assembly GCA_964469675.1 of uncultured Verrucomicrobiota bacterium. Lineage (GTDB taxonomy): Bacteria > Verrucomicrobiota > Kiritimatiellia > JAAZAB01 > JAAZAB01 > VSJD01. Next base: position 615 of record CAYYBV010000092.1, on the reverse strand, counting down.
AAATCATAAGTAGCCATTTATACGTATCCTTTCTGCTTCGCTTTTACATCCCACCCTTATGCACGACACAATTCAACATGCGGCTTGGAGCCATATATAATACGGACCCGGTCACCGTCATTGAGGATGGATGTCCGGGCAGCTTCCACAACAAGTTCATTGATAGAGCTATTGGCCGGGGTCGCAATGAGGCCCTTGCGATCAACCGCCTGGATGATCTCGCGTCGCTTGTTCAGGGCCATGGCAGCGTCCATCCCCGCCACATCGTTTTCCAGGCGATGAATGGTGTTGATCGTGGCGGCCACCGAATCGAACCCATACCCGATCGGCTTAAAGCCATCACCCTCCCACGGTACCAGCCGGTAAAAATCAGGGTTGATGTAATTGTAATACGACCCCGCGCAGCCGATATTCTCCAGATAGCTATGCGCCACGCCACGGAACTGGTCATCATGCATAATCATACCAGTTTTGCCCTTGCCCTCACAGAACATGGTCAGGCACTGTTCGTTACTGCCGGCGCCGTCGTCCGGATAGCCCAGGCCATCGGTTACCGAAAGAATCGCGCCATTTTCAAAACGCACGCGCCCGTTGGCCCAGAGATAGCCTTCATTG
>CAYYBV010000091.1:0-7724 GCA_964469675.1 uncultured Verrucomicrobiota bacterium | reverse complement strand
GGCCAAGGCCAAGGCGCCCATCAGCAGTTGCGACACACGCGTCAGGCGCAGACGTGCCATGGCACCTTCGACCAGGCCAATACCGACCGCCAAGATCAGCATGCCGCCCAGGAACGCCAGGGCATCCTGCCATGCCACCCCGTACTTTACAGGTGTCAACAGGTTCACTAACAACGCGCTCATGACCCAGAGCTTCAGCGCCGCACCATACATGATCAGGCCCAAGTCTGGACCGCCATGGTCAAGCACCATGACTTCATGGATCATGGTAAGTTCCAAATGCGTATTTGGATCATCTACGGGAATACGTGCATTTTCGGCCAACAGAATCACCATCCAGGCCGCGGCGATAAGCGCCAGCGCTGGTCCAGATGCAAGCCAGGTCGTGGCCGTTACCCCAGATAAAATTGACGAGAGCGATATGGTGTCGGTGACACGGGCAAGCCCCAGCAAACCCAGCAGAAAAGCGGGTTCCGCCAAGGCTGCAAAAAACACCTCGCGGCTGGCGCCCAGGCCCTCGAAACTAGAACCAGTGTCCAGCGCCGCAAGGACCGTTACGAAGCGCATGAGTCCTAGCCAGTAGGCGAAAAGCACAAAATCCCCATCAAACGCCAGGACCGCACCGAATTTACCAAAAGGCGTCAGGAGGAGTGCGCCCAGTACGGCCGCTAAACCGATCAGCGGTCCAGCCTGAAAAACCCAGGTTGTCGTGCGGCTATAAACGGCGCCCTTGCGCATAAGTTTCGCGATGTCGAAATACAATTGCAGAAATGGCGATCCCGCACGTCCGGCAATACGCGCCTTTGTACGGTTAATCACCCCCAGCAGGAAGGGCGCCAAGACCAGGGCCAATAATATATTTATCCAGAGTATCGCGCTCATAAACCACTCGCATACCAGATCAACAAGGCCACGAGCGTAACCGCAATGTATAAAACATACAGTTGCAGACGTCCGTGCTGAATCCAGCGTAAGGATGCCAGCGCCCAACGAATCTGCGCAAACACAGGCCGAAAAAATAGATTCTTGAAGCCATCCGGCGTGTCCGTGCTCATGAACGCGGCATCGGGAAAATAGCCTTGCGGCAGGGACCGACGACGCTCCGTCCGCAGGATCCAGCGAAAGGCTTCAACAAACCACAACGCAAAAGAAGATGCCGTGTATTGCATGCGTGGCGTCGGCGCGATATAGCCACAATTCCAAGTCGGGGCCTGGCGCACCGGACGATGTTTTAAAAGCAGCTTGCGCATATACCAAAGCAGTCCCACCAGACCGGCGACCGCCGTAAAACCAAGGATCAACATCCACAATGATAGCATGGAACGCGTGGTGGCGAATATTTGCGAGGCAGGCATATTCATCAGGACAGCGATCGCCGGCTTTAGAGCGGCAACAGACCACGGGGCGCCAAACCCAATTAAGATACAGGCGGCAGCCAGAATAATCATCGGCAGGCGCATGGCAAAACCGCAATCATGGGCGGCAAGTGCCGCATCCGTGCGTGGAACACCGAGGAAAACAATGCCGAACGCCTTCGCGAAACAGGCGGTGGCCAATCCCCCGATCAGTGCCAGTCCGGCCACTATGCCAATCGCCGGCAAGGGGTTTGCCATACCAGCAGGCAGACATGCAAGCAACGCCCCGTAATAGATCAAAAACTCGCTGACAAACCCGTTAAACGGCGGCAATCCGGCAATCGCTGCCGCCCCAACAATAAAAGTCAACGCGGTCCAAGGCATGGCCTTGGACAGGCCACCGAGCCGATCCATATCGAGTGTTCCCGTACTATGCGCCACGGCCCCCGCGCCTAGAAAAAGCAATCCCTTGAACAGCGCGTGATTAACCACATGCAGGAGCGCGCCACCAAACCCAAGTTGGGCCACCAATGGATGACCGGTGCTCAGGCCCAGGACGCCGAGACCAAGGCCAAGGGCGATAATGCCAATATTCTCAACACTGTGGTAAGCTAAGAGCCGTTTTAAATCATGTTGGGCTAAAGCATAGACCACCCCCAGAATGCCGGAAGAAAACCCAATTCCAACAAGCACCCAACCCCACCAGGCGGGCGGATGCCCCACCAGCATCAGAATACGAATCAGCCCGTAAATACCGGTCTTAATCATGACCCCGGAAAGCACCGCCGACACATGGCTTGGCGCCGCCGGATGTGCCTCCGGAAGCCATACATGGAGAGGGACAAAGCCGGCTTTGGTGCCAAAACCAATCACCGCCAGCAGAAAGATGGCATTGGCTATGCCCGGGGCCATTATGCCAATACGGTCGAAATCAAGCGATTGGGCTTCGTGCCACAACAGGGCAAATAAAATCAAAAGGAAGGCCGTTCCCAAATGGGTTGCGACCAGGTACAGCCATCCGGCTTCGCGTACGTTTTTTTTATCATTTTCAAAAACAACTAAAAAAAAGGACGCCAGCGCCATGCCTTCCCAGGCCATGAGGAACAAAAGCCCGTTCCGTGCCACCATCACCAAGACCAGACAGGCCGTCAGCAGATTAAAGCAGAACCAGGAAAAACCAATGGCACGCTTACCCCAGAAAGCGCGCAGGTATGTGCCGCCATAGAGCGCCGCCAAGGCCGTGAGCAGAAAAACAGGAATCAAAAAAACGGCGGAAACTGCATCCAGCCCGATATGCAGGGAACCACCCGGCATACCCCAGACCATGACAAACGATGGGTGCGCACCGGTCAGCAAAACCAGGCAACTGGGAATCAACCCGGTTATCCCGGCCAGCATCGCCCCGCCGACAGCGCAGATGGTAGCCAGGCGCGGGTAACGCGCAAAAAATAAAGCTGCAAAAGCGCTCACAATCAAGAACACGATAGCAACCAGGATCAGGTTCATCACGAACCTCTGGTTCCCGCCGTACAACGTGAGCGCTGGACCAAAGCCCATATAATTGTGAACAGCCCCAAGACACCTAAAGCCATAATCGCCGCCGGCATATTGCCTTTACGCAGTACAAAATAAATTACCACGGCGATCAGCATATAACGGATTGCATAACTGACTAAAATTACCAGCGTCGCCATAGCACGCTGAGAACATTTAACGGCCAAACGCACGCCGGCGCGCAGCACCAGCAGATTAACAACACCAAGTACGCCCCCGATTAAAATACCAGCCAATATATCTGCGGCAGCCATTTTTTTGCCCCTTTAAACAAATGGCAATCAGCCTGACTTCAATCCAGCCCCGTTGATCCACATATGACGCGCTAAAGTTGTGAAAATTAGCTACTCAAAGCACACAGGTCAAGCGTTAAACGACAACCATACGGGATCCCGGCATAACGAAACCCGCTAAAATTTCAAACAAGGCGCGGGATGCACTGAGGCCTGGTCGGATTGGCCAGCGCCAGTTTGTCGGAACAACTATTATTTCCCGGGCACACTGACACAGCGGCAACGGGATCATCCTGCGCGAACTTCATGGGTTAATATTCATCAACCTGCATGGTCTGGCTTAATTTTTAACACTAAAAGCAAGGGGCTTTAAAGAGCACTTTCCCGCCAGCATCTGTACCGCCGACAAGCCAACCGGTTGTTTGCCCAGACAGGCAAATATATTCGCCTTCCAGCATTAATCCGGATTAAACGGCGAATTGTTTTTTTTTGGATGGTGCGGGGAACAGGATCGTGATGTGGAAAAAAAAATATTCATGAAACCGGCGACAATACCGGCAAGCAAGAGCAGAATAGTGAACCAGGGACTTGTCTGCAACCATCGATCCAAGTAATAGCCGGCGAACAGCCCTAGGAAGGTAGCGCCCACCAGCGTGAACCCCAGTGACCCCACGCTAACCAGGCCTTGCCAGGCAGTTGGTCCGGTTATCGTTTTGCGCGCCCCAAAGCGAGCTAATCTTTTATCAACAGACGATTCAGGCTGTGGGCGCGGAAGGCGGTGGATTTTCATCGGATGTATCGCTTTGCTCACGACCCTTTTTAAACTCACGCAAGCTTTTGCCCAACGAGCGAGCCAAATCCGGCAGGCGCTTGGCACCGAACAACAACAGGATAACCACGACAATCAACGATATTTCCAGCCAGCCAATATTCATGATACCGCCCCCTTCCGAATGCGTTCTTTTTCGGCCTGCGCCCGTGATTTTATTTTTTCAATTTCCGCGCGTTGAGCGGCCTTCAGCGATTCGATTTTTTCCGGGTCCTCGCCAGCTTTCATCAACCGATCGCCCCCCAGGATTTCGTGCTCCGCCAGCTTGGCCGCTGTTTGGCGATCGACCTCGGCCAAAGCGACCTTTTGCTCCTCAGTCAGCTTGGCCGGCAGCCCATCACGCTGGGCCAGACGTTCCATGGCCAGATCGATCGCGCTTTTCAAGTTTTTGCCGGTGGTTTTCATATGTGAGCAAATTCAATAAAATAAAGATTGCCTTTGAACGGACGACCACACTAAATTAAGGCTATGCCGGTTTTCCGTCAAGATGAGTTTTTCATGCGGCAAGCCCTCCAGCAGGCGGTGCTGGCGGTCAAAGCCGGTGAAGTGCCTGTCGGCGCAATCGTGGTCCGCGCGCAGACCGTAATTGGCCGTGCATATAACCAGGTGGAACTGCTGAAAGACCCGACCGCTCACGCCGAAATGATCGCCATCACTCAGGCCACAAGCGCAATTGGCGACTGGCGCCTGACGGATACCATCCTCTACGTCACCAAAGAGCCATGCCCCATGTGCGCGGGAGCCATTAATCTGGCCAGGATTCCCCGGGTGGTATTCGGAGCAAGCGATCCGCAGAGCACGGGCACCTTAAACGCCACGGAAATTGTGCGCGGTGTGCTGGAAGAGGAATGCCGTTTGATTTTGCAAAATTTTTTCAAAAACGCACGCCGGCAGGATAAACCGATAATGCCAGACGCCGGATGATAAAGTGCTAACACCCACATTCCGCACTATCCATCTTTAGCGCTCCACGAGTTTCTCTTCAATCTTCATGCCGAAATGACGACCGCCAGCCTCCAAATGAACCAGGACCTGATCGCCCGGCTTCAGCCGTGAGACGGACAAGGGCTTTCCTTCCGGCGTAACCAGATTAATGGTTTCGGCATTTTGCAGGTAGATCGAAAGATCGCGCCCATTTACCTGGGCAAAAACCAAGACCATCGGGCGCGCTTCAACTTTGCATCGCCCAATATGGGCGCCACAAGTATGGCCCCGGCTATCCACCACCAGCACATCATCACCCGTGCGCAGGTCCGATAAATACGAAGTTTTATTACCAGGCCGCAGGAGGTAGGCATGCACCGCGCTGGCATTCACACGAAACGGACGGGCGGCCACATAAGGGTTTTCGAGGCTTTCCGAATGCACCAGAAAAAAAGCATCGCTCGTATTGCCGACCAGCATCCCCTGCCCAATCATCATGGCTGAACAGGTGTCGATGCAGACACGATCACCCATACCGCTGGGTTCAATGCGTGTGACGGTGGCGGTCACAAGATCAATGTTGGGGGATAGCCCATGAACCAGAGCAACAACTTTTCTAACTTCCGAAGGATCACGGCCCGTCATCACAACGCCATCCACGCCTTTTTCAAGAATGCCCAGCATGGTGCGGGCCTGCGCAACCGTCTGTACTTCCGCCATCAGTCCGCCACGTTGGGCCAGCATATTTTCCAGGGGAATAATCGCCCAATCCTTCAACCGGAGCCACAAAATAACCTCACGCGAAACAGCAACGGCTTTCTGCTCATCGCTCTTGGATGCAATCTCCATACAACGCACATCACGGCCCAGGATAATTGCGCCATCCTCGGCCACGGTTGGCATACGTCCAAGTTTTTGGACCTGCGCCGTCATGCCGGGAGCAACCACAACCGCATCCGCGCCGCTTTCAATGGCGGTAATCGCGAGATTTTTATCCCACGGTTGAATCTGCACCCAAACCTTTTTCATTTTTTACCTTTCAACACACGGGCCGCCACTCGCGCGGAAACACCATCGTTGACAAGCATGGAAATCGCGGCAATCATTCTGGTAGGATTGGCATGTTGGAAAACATTGCGTCCGATGGACACACCGGAGCCACCGGCCTTGATAGCCCCTTCCACCATCTCAAGAATATCATTGTCCGACTCCAGTTTTTCACCCCCGGCAATCACTACCGGAACAGGGCAGCCCCGGGTAACTTGCTCGAAAGATTGCGGACTGCCGGTATAATTCACCTTAACAATATCAGCACCCAGTTCAGCACCAACCCGTGCCGCGTGTTTAACGTGCTCCACGTTATATTCACTTTTGATCTTTGCGCCGCGCGTATACATCATGGCTACCAGTGGCATACCCCACTGCATGCACTTATTGCTGATTTTACCGAAATGTTCGAGCATAACATCATCCGTCGGCGCCCCGAGATTCACCTGGATAGAAACGCCATCGGCGCCCATTTGCAGAGCCTCTTCCACCGTACATACCAGCACCTTGCCGGTGGGATCTGGTGACATCGCAGTGCTGGCCGACAAGTGAATAATCAGGCCGATATCCTTGCCTGCTTGGCGATGCCCAACCTTGACAATGCCCTTATGGACGATAATGGCATTAGCGCCACCGTTTACAACATTATCCACCGCCAGCTTCATGTCAATCAAACCGCGGATGGGCCCCACCGTGACGCCGTGATCCATGGGGACAATGACCGTTTTGCCAGTCTTCCGGTTAAGAATGCGTTCCAAGCGGATATTTTTACCAATCATCATAGCCTCGCCTCCAATTCAGTTGTTGACTTCGATCTATAGCAAAGATTAGCGAACGATGCTATAAAAACCTTTTGCCAACACCGGCGCGCCTTTGGCATGGGCAAAGTATCGCCGGGATATTGGATATGTTTGGCGGTGGCTTGCGCGCCCAGTCCTTGCGGGTGATCGCGGCCTGTATCGCGCAAGCCACGCTGTGGATCGGATTAATCGTTACTGGACTATAAAGCACAAATTCACAATTAAATTATTGGGCAGCCAAAGGTCAAAAATCCGCCCCGCTACAATGACATAACACTTGACAACCAATCATTCCGCTCATACATTATACTAAATATGTTTGCCAATGTTTCTTAAAATTTGCCTGTAGAAAAAGCGCACTGGTTGACGAACGACAACAAAAGGTAATATAAATGAACGATATTCCACACGCCAAAACGCCGGTGCGCCTGCCCAAAGACCCTTTTGCTTACATCGGATTCTGGCAGTTTTTGACGTTCATAATGTTGATCCTGTTGGTCTGGGTCAATGAGGTGCGCGACATGACATCTTTGCTTTTCAACACGGATCCGCAAGGCATCAATATTATCCGGGGTTGTGTATTGACCGCCGGTGTGCTGGTGGCGGCAATTGTGGCCATCGGTAACACCTATTTGCAGCAGAAACGGGTTTTAAACTCGATGATTTCAGTCTGTTCCAACTGCAACAAGGTGCGTGTGAACCAGAACCAATGGAAGCAGATGGAAGAATACATCAGCGACAATTCGCTGCTGACCTTTACCCATGGGCTATGCCCAGAATGCACGCAGGTCGTAATGCAGACGATCAGCCAGCGGAAAACTGGGCAACCCGCATAAGGTTCAAACCTTTACGTTGATTACGTGAATTTCTTCGGAACTTGAATTTTCGATCTATTGAACGGTAATGTTCATGATTATTGCTCGCTATTGATTGTGATTGTGATTTCATGTTTAGCAATGTCGGGGGCGACAGGTTTCGACGG
>CAYYBV010000090.1:6519-7725 GCA_964469675.1 uncultured Verrucomicrobiota bacterium | reverse complement strand
ATGGCAAATATGCCGTCGGCGCCTACAACATCAACAACCTCGAACAGACCATGGGCCTGTTCCGGGGCAATCTGGAAAGCCAGGCCCCGTTCATGATCCAGATTTCCAAGGGCGCCCGCTCCTACACCGACAAGCGCATGCTGGAAGCCATGATCCGCACGGCTGACCAGATATTTCCGGATGCCATTTTTGCCGTGCACCTGGACCATGGCGACGAAGAAGCCTGCATGGATTGCATCCAGAGCGGTTTTTACAGTTCGGTCATGATTGACGCCAGTATGAAGCCCTACGATGAAAACATTGCCATTACCCGGCGCGTAGTCGCGGCCGCCCATAAAAAAAACATCGTGGTCGAAGCGGAACTGGGGCAATTAGGCGGCGTCGAGGAGCATATTTCCGTCTCCGAAGACCAGGTCCACCTGACTGATCCGGCACAAGCGGCGGATTTCGTCAAGCGCTCGGAATGCGACAGTTTAGCCTGCGCCATCGGTACCAGCCATGGCGCCTACAAGTTTGCCGGATCGCAGGGGCTGCATTTTGAAATCATCTCGGCTATCCAAAAGCTTCTGCCGGGCTTCCCGCTCGTAATGCACGGATCCAGCTCCGTGCCCAAGGACGAAGTGGACCGGATCAATGCTGCCGGCGGCGCGATGAAAAACGCCAAGGGCGTTGATGCCAGCCAGTTCCTTAAGGCCGCCAAGCTGGGCGTGACCAAAGTAAATATTGACACCGATGGCCGGCTGGTCTGGTGCCGCGTGCATCGCGAATATTTCAAGGCACACCCGGATAATTTCGACTTGCGGCCTCCGGGCAAGGTGTTCATGGTTGAATATGCTAAATACATCGCCGAAAAAAACCGCTATCTTGGCAGTGCCGGCCAACTGGAATCAGTTCGCAAGGTACTGAAGCGGTAAACATGCATCCTGCCGATTTGCTCGGCCAATCGTTTGCCTGCGAATGCGGCCAAACACATGTAATTCCAATTCGGGCCGTCATTTATGATGCAGGGGTAATTGGACAATTACCCGCTATGCTGGATCGGCATCTTGCCGGTCAACGCATAAATCTGGTGGCCGACCAACGGACTTATCCCCTGATCGGCCGGGAGTGTGAGGCCCGCTTGAATCAGGCCGGCCGAATTGTTAAGTCCTTTGTCGTGCCGGATGACCAGCACGGCGGGCCGGTCTGCAGCGACATTACCCGCGA
>CAYYBV010000090.1:0-6472 GCA_964469675.1 uncultured Verrucomicrobiota bacterium | reverse complement strand
CATCGGCAGCGGCACGATCAGCGACCTGGTCAAATGGATCGCCTGTGATGCCAAGCTGCCTTACGCCGTTGTTCCCACGGCGGCATCAATGAACGGCTACGCCTCGAACAACATTGCGCCTTCCATTCGCGGCGTGAAACGCGTGCTCAGTGGAACGGTGCCGCGGGTGATTGCGGCGAATCCCACATTGATCCAGCAGGCCCCCGCCGAGCTGACCGCCGCCGGTTTTGGCGATGTCCTCGCAAAGACGGTCAGCATGGCCGACTGGAAGCTCAACCAATTGCTGTTCGCAGAATATTACTGCCCTTTCTGTGCGCAACTGATTCACGAACTGGAGCCAGCATATATGGCGCACCCGGAAGCGATCCTGGCACGGGAATCCCACGCGATTGAAGCGCTTTTCCAGGCCCTGGTTTATTCCGGGGTTTCCATGACCATGGCCGGAACATCCGCCCCGGCCTCCGGCGGCGAGCACATGATTTCGCATGTACTGGACATGACTTCCGCCATTCACGGCCGGCCGCACGACTATCACGGCCGCCAGGTGGGCCTGGGCACGATTTTCGCCTGCGCGCTTTACGAGCGCGTCCTGGCGCTTGATGCGCCACGTTTTCAATTTTGCGCCGAACCAACCGACACAGCCTATTGGCAACCACTGACCGCCGTCGTGGAGGAAGAGCATGCGCTGAAACGCCGCAAGGCGGAACGCGCCGCGCAACGCTTGTGCACGGAGCCACGGCTTTGGGATGATCTGCGCAGTGTGCTTGCCCCCATGACGCGAACAGCGCTCAACATCAAGCGGCTTTTAAACGCGGCGGGCGCCGCCCACCGTCTGGAGGATATCGGCTGCACCCGCGACCGGTTCCTGGCCGCTGCGCTTCATGCCCACCAGATCCGTGAGCGCTACACAATCATCGACCTGGCCCGCGCCGTTGGCATCATGCCAAATGCCGCCGAAGTAATTATTGATCAGTATCTGATAGACTAATAATAGCCCTAGACAAACAATGCGCGCGAACATTCGATGACGAATCACATCATAGAAAGCGCATCCACGTCCACGGCGAGGCGTACACCCGATGGACAGCGCAACGCTTTTAAAGCCGCCTTGAGCGGCACCGTCACGGCCTTGACTGAAGCCGAACGCATGATAATTTGAAACCGGTAATGACCCTTGGCCCGGCTCAATGGCGCCGGAATGGGCCCAGCCAGGATGACCGCCTTGGGCAATGCCGACGCCAACTGCGCGGCGAGCGCCTGCGCGGTGCACTCCACCGCTTCCAGGCGCAGGCTTTCCAGCGTGATACAAATAAGATGCGCAAAAGGCGGATACAGCAGTTCCTTGCGTGATTCCAATTCCTGGTCACAAAAGCCCTGGTAATCCAACCGGCGGGCGGCCTGAATAGCCGGATTGAACGGCGCAAAGGTCTGCACAATAACCTCGCCCGGCACATCGCCGCGCCCGGCGCGTCCGGCCACCTGGAGCAATAACTGGAACGTCCGCTCCGCCGCCCGGAAATCCGGCATGTGCAGGCTCAAATCCGCGCAAATCACACCCACCAGCGTGACCCCCGGGAAATGCAGACCCTTGGCGATCATTTGTGTGCCAATCAGGATATCAATCTTCCCAGCTTTAAAATCGCCCAGGATGCGACCATAAGCATGCTTGTGCGTCGTGGTATCGGCATCCATGCGTTCAATCCGCGCCTTGGGAAACAGTGTGCGCATAATGGCCTCGACTCGCTGGGTGCCGATGCCGCTGAACTTAAGCGTGGGCGCGCCACAAGTCGGGCAGCGCGTGGGTGTGCGTTGCACGCGTCCGCAAATGTGACAACGGATTTCGTCACACCCCTTATGCCAGGTCATTTTCACGGCACAGTGCGTGCAAACGGCCACGTAACCGCAAGCCGGGCACAACACCGAGGTGGAAAAGCCGCGGCGGTTCAAAAAAAGCATGGTTTGCTCGGCCTGCTCAAGCCGGCGGCGAATGGCTTCCACCAGATCGCGGGAAAAAACATCTGTCCGCCCGGACTGCTCCGCTTCCACGCGCATATCCACAATCCGCATGCGGGGCATTTGGCGGTGATCTACACGATGCGTGAGTTCGGCAAGCGCGTATTTGCCGTTACGCACATTGCAGAATGACTCCAGTGCCGGCGAAGCCGACCCCAGCAGGACGGCGCATGGCTCCAGACTCCCGCGCATGACGGCCACGTCGCGCGCGTTGTAACGCGGCGCCTCGGTCTGTTTGTAACTGGGCTCATGCTCCTCATCCACCACGATCAGGCCCAGCCGCTCCACCGGCGCAAAGAGCGCCGAACGCGCGCCCACCACAATCCGCGCCCGGCCTTCATAAATGCGATACCATTCGTCATGCCGTTCACCGTCTGATAAATGACTGTGCAAAACGGCAATGGTCTCGCCAAACCGGCTGCGGAAGCGTTCCACAGTCTGCGGGGTCAATGATATTTCCGGCACCAGCACAATGGCCCCGCGCCCTTGATCGAGTCCGTAACGGATGGCCTGCAGATAGATCTCTGTTTTGCCCGAGCCGGTCACGCCGTGCAGAAGCACAACCGAAGGCTTGAGCGTGTCCATGGACTGTTTGACCAGATCCAAGGCCGTGGCCTGTTCAGGAAACAGCGCCAGAGGTTCGGTCGGCAGAATTACCTGGTCGGCCAGCGGATCACGCTGGACGGTCGCGCGCGTAAGGATGACCTTTTTTTTCTGCGCCAAGCTTTTCACGGCGGCTGAAGTCGTGCCGGCCGCGCGGGCCAGCACAGTCAGCGGCAAGGCGCCATCACGCTGCAACACTTCCAGAATCGCCGCCTGCTTGGGCGCGCGCTGCCGCAAGGCATCCAGCATGGCCGCCCCCGGCGCCGGATCGGCAAGGGTCACAAGCGTGTGCTCGACAAAACCAGCACCTTTGCGCCGCACAGCGCAAGGCAGGACGGTACGAACAGCCTGCTCGATAGTGGCGGCGTAGTAATCGGCAATCCAGCGGGCCAGTTTCAGCATCGTCTCGTTAATGAGCGGCTTGGGACTGATCAATGCGGCAATTGCCTTCAGATCGTGCCGGTCGGAATGGTCGGCAAAGCCGACCACATAACCGCGGGCTATGGAATGCCCAAACGGCACCTGCACACGCGAGCCCAGACACACGTTGGCCCGGAGCGCCGCGGGGACAAGATAATCGAATTCACGATCCAGGGCGATTTCAACCACAACTTTGGCAATCTTGGGCATGAAGAAAAAACCTGTTACTACAAAGACATAAAAAATTTGCCGCCGTTAATTATTTTTTGTTTCGCGGGCCGCTTGGTGGCTAATAACCCGTCATTCCCCGATGATTTTAACAAGCACCCGTTTGCGTCGTAACCCGTCGAATTCACCGTAAAATATTTGCTCCCAAGGGCCAAAGTCGAGCTTGCCACCGGTCACCGCCACCACCACCTCGCGGCCCATGACCGTCCTTTTGAGATGAGCATCCGCGTTATCCTCCGCCCCATTGTGCCGATATTGGGAATGCGGCTTTTCCGGCGCCAGTTTTTCCAGCCACTTTTCCATATCCGCGTGCAGGCCGCTTTCGTCATCGTTGATAAAAACGCTTGCCGTAATATGCATCGCGTTCACCAGGACCAGGCCTTCCCTGATCCCGCTGGCCGTCAGGCATTGATTCACGTCCGGTGTAATATTGACAAACCCGCGCCGGCCGGGCACTTCCATCCATAATTCCTTGCGATAGCTTTGCATGCGGTGCTTCCTTTATCATTTGAATTTTCCACGGCGCATTATATAGTGCCCAACAAACAAATCGAGGAAATCCCATGCCGCGTATTACCGACCAATTAAAACAAGGCCGCCGGCTGTTATCGGATGGCGCCTGGGGCACGTTTCTCCAGCACAAAGGGCTTAAGCCGGGCGAATGCCCCGAGCTTTGGTGCGTGACCCATCACGCTAAAGTGCTGGATATCGCCAAAAGTTACGTGAGCGCCGGCGCCGACATGATCAAAACAAACAGTTTCGGCGGTTCCCGCTTGAAACTTAACGCCTATGGCCTGGGTAACCGCGTGACGGAAATAAACCGCGCCGCCGCCGCCATTTCGCGCGAAGCCGCCGGACCGGCACGAACAGTGCTCGCTTCAATGGGACCCAGCGGCAAGATGTTGCTGATGGGGGACATTACCGAGCAGGAACTATATGCCGCATTCAAGGAGCAGGCCCAGGCCCTGGAGGCCGGCGGCGCCGATGCGCTCCTGATTGAATCAATGTCGGCTCTGGACGAAACTTGCATCGCCATCAAGGCCGCCCGGGAAAATACCAAGCTCGAAATCATCAGCACGCTTACCTTCGAGCGCACGCTTAAAGGGGATTACCGGACCATGATGGGCGTCACCCCCGCCACAATGGCGCCTGTCTGCCTGCAAGCCGGAGCCGACATCATCGGGGCCAATTGCGGCCATGGATTTCTGCAAATGATTGATGTTGTAAAAGAAATCCGCGCGGCGGCACCGGGAGCCTTCATTCTCGTGCATGCCAACGCCGGCCTGCCGGTAAACCGCAACGGTGTGGATATATTCCCGGACACGCCTGCCATGATGGCCGATTTCGTGCCGGCACTCATTGCCGCCGGCGCAAATATCATCGGCGGTTGCTGCGGCACGACGCCCGAACACATTGCCGCCATCGCCAAAGTTTTACACGGCACAAAACGCTGACGCGCTACATGTTTCGGTCGTCAATCGTCTGGCGTTCGTCATCCGTCCGCCGGCCGGACCGCAGGCCTTGCACACAAAAGGCGGGAACATCCCGGCGCCGGAAGTAAGCCAGGTTCGGGCTGGCAGCATACTCGGCCGTGCGGGAGGCCACGGAAGAATGCCAGAGATGCAGGGCACGGGCTTCCAGGATCAGTGACCGGCCGCGTATACCGGCCTTGTGCAAACGCATGGAAAAATCATCGTCCTCGAGCCCCCAGCCGACATAGGCCTCGTCAAACCCGTTGACCCGCTCGATATCCTCACGAAAAATAGAAAAATGGCATCCCAATATTTTGGGCTTATGGCGCCTGGCCAGGGCGAGGCGCCGCAACCATGCATTGCGCTGAAATTGACGGTGGGCATGGCGCAGGTGGGTTCGATCCGCATCCTCCCAAAGCACCTCCAGAAGTCGGGGATGCATAGCCTGCTGGAGCGCCTCTTCCGTTGCCAATGCGCCGACACAGGCCCGGTTGGCAGCCAGGCACCAGCCGCGGCGCGCCGACTTTAAGTGCGCCATGACCGCGTCCGGCAGGAGCAGAATGTCACAATCCAAGGAAATGATGTAATCGCCGCCGGCCTGACGCAGGGCATTGTTGCGCGCGGCAGCCAGGCGATAACCACGGTCTGCTTGCCTGACAAAAAGCACCGGAAAAGGCAAATCCGGAAATACGGACTGCATCCGACACACATTGTCTTCACTGGATCCGTCATCCGAAACAACCACTTCATTCACCCGCACAGTGCTCAAGGCCAATGCCCGCAGGCAGGCAATTAACATGGCCGGACGGTTGTAGACGGTTACAATGACCGTAGTTTTCATAGTTAAGCGCAAAACGAATAAAACCGCGGGCGGCGGTTATCCGATTATCTTGCATTCTGCATTTTTATTTTTTATTTCTTCCAATTCCTGCAAAATTATATCGACCGCATGCTCGGCCGCCTGCGGATCGCCCAAGGCCCGGCTGACCAGGTCAAGACCGCCCAGCATCGCGTCGCGCGCGGGGCCATCGCGCAGGAGCGGCATTAACGCCGCAACCATCGCTTCCGGACGCGCCGCATGTTGGATGAATTCCGGGCACAGGCATTTGCCGGCCACGATATTGACCATGCCCAGGTACGGCACCCGGATCAGGAGCCGCCCGATATAATATGTGGCCCGGGCCACCCGGTAAACAATGAGCATGGGACAACGCATCAGGGCGGTCTCAATTGTGGCGGTGCCGGAAGCCACCAGCGCCGCACGCGCCTGGCGCAACACCTGCCGCGTTTGCCCGGACACCACCGCCAGGCGTTCCGGACCGTGGTCCAAGGATCCCATTACGCCACGGACCCAGCCGGCCACTTCCTCCGACGGCGCCGCAACGATAAAACTGGCGCCGGGAAATTGGCTTTGCACACGCGCGGCCGTCGCCAACATCACCGGCAAGATCCGCTTGACTTCATGATAGCGGCTCCCGGGCAAAAGCGCAATACGCGGATCTCCCTGCCAAGGGAGTGGCGCCGGGGGTGCGGCGCGCGCCGCGGCTGCTTGCGCCACCAACGGGTGGCCCACAAAATCCACGCGCAAGCCGCTGCCCTTGAACACATCCGCTTCAAACGGAAAAATCGCCAGCAGCCGATCCACAATCCGCGCCATCCGCGGAATGCGGCCGCGATTCCAGGCCCACACTTGCGGACAAATATAATAGAGCACCTTGAATCCCATGGCATGCGCC
>CAYYBV010000089.1:6519-7746 GCA_964469675.1 uncultured Verrucomicrobiota bacterium | reverse complement strand
ATAGCTTCCAGTTCCAGCGCCACGTTGTCGGGGTGCGAGGGGCAGAGCCATGCCAGTTCCTTGCCGGTGTCGCTGACTTGCAGGCGCCCCGCCTTGCGCATGGTGGCGACGTAAGATTTAGGCGCGTTGCCCAGGTTCCAGCAGATTTTCCAGGCGTGAACTTCCAGGCGGTTCGCATGTGCGGCGTCCACACACTGCTTGAGCTGGTCGCCGTAGCGGCTGACCGCTGCCGACTGCGGCACAACCTGGCTGTCATAGTGCGCCAGGCCCGCCCAAAGCACATTGACGAAAATGGCGTGTATGCCGGCGTCGGCCAGGATCCGGGCGGTCTTGGGCCAGTTTCCCGGATAAAGCCCCAACCCGCTGTGGTCCCAGATGCCGCGGAATTCCTGGCGCATGGGCCGCTGGGCGCTGGCGAAGGCTTCCACCAATTTTGTCTGGAGGCCCTTTCCGGTTTGCACGACTTCCGCGTATTTGCCTTTCGCCAGGTCAGCGGACATGGTCGCATATTGCTGCTGACACTGTGCCAGCAGGGTATGGACCGTTTGCTCCGCGGCAGTGCCCTGCGCCATGCGCGTGATACCGGTCATCGCGTCATTCAAGTTATCAAAAGGGCCCACGGCGCCGGCGCGGGCCATGCCGCGCATGGCGGCCTGTTCCCAGATTGAAGGTAAATAAGACCCCAAGAGGGCCAACAGCATGTGTTGTTTGTTGCCGGCGTCGCTGTCCAGAAGCACATGCGACATCCATAAGCCGTTGGGCGATTGTACCCAGGCCGGATCCGCCAGATCCTGCCCGGCGCTGTTTTGCCAGAAGGCAATAACCTGGCTCGCGCTGTCCGCCGGGTAGGCTGGCAATATATTGGGCGATTCCTGGCAGACCACCGCGGGCACGTATGGCGGCGCCTGCCGGTTAAACGCAAAACTGTTCCATTGGCCGGCCGTCGCAGCAGACCGGTAGCTGCCGAGTTTCAGTCCCATCAGTTTGGCCAGCCTGGGCTCGGACGAATAAAGCACCATCAGCTTGCCGCCTTGTTTGACAAAAGATTCCAGCGCGCGCAGTTCCCGGTCCGGTGGCGAGGAATTGTAGGGCAGGATTGCCATCCGCGCCGTTTTCAGGCGGCCGGCGGCCACGTCCGCGTCATCAATAATACTATGCAAAATGCCCTGTTCCTGGAGCCAGCGGCTGATGCGCCTGGCCCTGTTGCCGGCATATGCTTGCTCACCG
>CAYYBV010000089.1:0-6509 GCA_964469675.1 uncultured Verrucomicrobiota bacterium | reverse complement strand
AGTGCGCAGCTGTGGGCTTTCAGGCCATGCGCGATGACGGCTGCGGTTTGTTCCGCCGCCATCCGGCGTTCCCCGTGTTCCGCGCCGCGTTCTTCCCGGGTCAGGCTGATCCGCACGGCATTGATGGCGTTCCATCCGGCCGGCTTGCCTTCCGTGGCGGCGTCCTTGATGCCAAAACTTATTTTTTGCCGGCCGCTTTCCATTAATGGCGTGGACCAGAGATACCAGCCGTCACCGCTTTTCAGGTACAGGGTGAAAGTCCGAATGGCATCCGGCTGGATACAGCTAAGGTCCAGCTCCAGGATGTCATAGCCGCGCAGGTCGAGGCTTACGGCACGATCCCAATACACGCGGCGGGCGCTTTCGCCAAACAAGGCGGGGAATCTTGTGCCTGCGGGCCGGCCCGTTTCGCAGGAAACCTCCGGTGTCCCGTTCCCGGCCTTCCAGGTTTGCAGGGCTCCGCCGTCCCGGCGTCCGGTGAAAATGTCGAATGTTTTTTCATGATCGGCGGCGGCCGGGCCGGCAAAAATCAAATAAAGCATTATGCCCAGCACCAAGCCCCCGGCGTGTTTCTGGCAAGCGTTTTCCATCAATTGTTCTCCATCTAAAACGGGCTATGCCCGCAACCCAAAAGCATTAATTACAAAGAACGCAAAGATCGCATGAAAAATAAGGTTGTATTTTCACCTTTGTGTTCCATGCGTTCTTTGCGGTGAAATAATCTTAATATCCATATATTCTTGTTTTGCAGCGGCGGTTTCTGATGTGTCAGGTACTAAGTTGCCATGGTGTTGAATTTGCGCTATTATCCATTTAAATGATTGTTCTGAAAAGGAAATAAGATGTGAATCAGGCGGCAGACGCCGCAACTATGCCGTTCTATCGAACGGCCGCTACAATGGATGTTGGTGTAGTGGCGGTTCGGTAGAACCGCAAGAACCGAAATCCCTATGCATCAAGATACCCGTTGTGTTTTTTTTGACCGTGACGGCATTGTGAACGCCTCGCCGGGCGCTGGCCGCTACGTGACGCGCTGGGATGATTTCCACCTTTTGCCGGAATTTGTGGAAGCCTTGCGGGTTGTGCGTGCGCGCGGGTACCAGGCGGTGATTGTTACCAACCAGCGCGCGGTGGCCCGGGGATTGGTGAGTGCGGCCGAGGTGGAGGCCATGCACCGGAACTTGCGTGAAATGCTTTTAAAAAATTACGGCCTTGAGATCCTCGATGTGGCTTATTGCCCGCATGATGTCGGGCAGTGCGACTGCCGCAAGCCATCCCCGGGCATGCTGCAAGCCATGGCGGCCAAACATGGCCTTGATCTGGCGGCATCCTGGATGGTCGGTGACGCGGAAACGGATATTGAGGCGGGCCGGCGCGCGGGCTGCCGGACGATTCGCGTCAATGGCGCCGCGGCCGCATCCAAGGCCGATTACCGCGTGGCCGCGATGAAAGACCTGCCCGCTCTTCTTAAGGAGGTGCTCGCTTGAAAACAAATCCCTTGACCGCCGTAAAGATCATATACGCGCCCGGTTCGAAACATCAAACTTCAAGCCGGGAGTTTCAGGGAATCCCCGGAATCGAGGTCGCACCTAACGGCAGAATATGGGCGACATGGTATGGCGGCGGCCGGGCGGAGGGCCCGGAAAATTTTGTGCTGCTTGTGACCAGCGCCGATAACGGTTTAACCTGGAGTGAGCCGCTGGCGGTCATCGATCCTCCCGGCAATATTCGGGCTTTTGATCCGGTGCTTTGGCTGGATCCTTTGGGACGCTTGTGGTGGTTTTGGGCCCAAAGTTACAGCCCGGCAAATGGCAAGATTCATGATGGCCGGGCCGGTGTATGGGGTGTCTATGCCGAAAACCCATCCGTTGACCATCCTGTTTTTTCGGACCCGGTCAGGATCGCAAACGGCGTCATGATGAATAAGCCGACCGTGCTTTCCTCCGGAGAGTGGGCTTTGCCTGCCGCGGTATGGGAATGCCGCGATCCAAAACTGGATGAACTCCAACGGGAACGCTTTTCCAATATGATCGTTTCAGTGGATCAAGGAAAGTCTTTCCAGTTTCAAGGTTCCGCCGATATTCCGCATAGATGTTTTGACGAGCATATGATCGTTGAGCTCAAAGACGGACGACTCTGGAT
This sequence comes from uncultured Verrucomicrobiota bacterium, assembly GCA_964469675.1. Taxonomy (GTDB): domain Bacteria; phylum Verrucomicrobiota; class Kiritimatiellia; order JAAZAB01; family JAAZAB01; genus VSJD01. Next base: position 4,367 of record CAYYBV010000089.1, on the reverse strand, counting down.
GCTGGTCAGAACATTTTATGGCATCGGGCAGAGTTTTTCGTGCGATAAAGGTGAAAAATGGAGCCCCGGCGAAAATTCAAATATCGGCGGTCCTAATTCACGGTTTTTCATACGTCGCTTGTCGTCCGGAAATCTGCTGCTCGTCAATCATGCGGATATTTCCCCGGCTGAAGCGTTCAGGCTTTGCGATGCAGGCAAGCAGTGGCGCAAGCGTTCGCACCTGACTGCTTGCATATCAGATGATGATGGCAAAACCTGGAAGGGCGGACTGCTGATTGACGAAAGAGATCAAGTATCATATCCGGACGGGGTTCAGGACCAAAACGGCGTTATCCGGATCATTTATGATCACGACCGTTATAAACAGGGAGATATTCTGATGGCGGCGTTTACGGAAGCGGATGTCATGGCCGGCAAGTGCGTGTCGCAAGACGCGCATTTGAAAATCATCATCAACACAACCGGAGGGCTTAAATCATGAACAGCCTGTTTGCCAATGAATTGAAAGCCAAAATCAATAAACACGGCATTATTGCGGTGCTGGTTGTGGATGAGGCCAAGGATGCCGTGCCGCTGGCGCGCGCCCTGCTTGCCGGCGGTATAGAGATCATGGAGCTGACCCTGCGGACGCCGGTCGCACTGGAAGCATTAAAAAAAATAAAAGCCGCTGTCCCGGAGATGATGGCTGGCATCGGAACAATTATCACGCCGGAACAAGTGCTGGAGGCCAAAGCAGCGGGAGCGATTTTTGGTGTATCGCCCGGGATGAATCCACGTGTGGTTGCGCAAGCCAAGGCGGCCGGGCTGCCTTTTGCCCCTGGCATCTCAACCCCTTCGGACATCGAAGCCGCGCTTGAATTCGGCTGTCGGCTGCTGAAATTCTTTCCGGCCGAGACCTGCGGCGGCATCAGACATCTGCAATCAATCAACGCGCCCTATGCCCACTTGGGCCTGAAGTTCATCCCGCTCGGCGGGTTGACCCAGGAAAACTTCGGCGCTTACCTTGAAATACCGGCCGTAACCGCCGTCGGCGGTTCCTGGCTGGCCCCCCGCGAAGCAATCAAAAACAACGACTGGAAATTGATTGCGGCTAAAGCCGCGCAAGCGGTTGCAACGATAAACGCCATCAGGAAAAAATAATAACAAGCCAAACGGTCACGTTCGGTGCGCCAGTGCCTGTTTCTTCAATTCCAGGTACCGACTGCTGAACCAGACGCCCATCTGGGCTTCGCGATGGTCGAAGCCAAAGGCTCGGCGCTTGATGGCCAGCACCGGCGGGGCCTGGATGCGCTTGGCCACGCCCATGCCGTTGTATTGCCGCCACCAGCGCTCAAGGTCGGCAATAAATTCGCGCGCCGAGGGAAAGATGTCTTTAAGCTTGCCCGCGTAACCAAGTTGTTTTTCCAGCGTGCCGGCCAAATACCATTCCAGGATTTCCTCGGGCGTCGTGCGCTGCCAGCTTTCCACCCAGCTGGCGAACAGGCAATCGTGATAGGGATAGATCAGCGGATCACCCTGGCCCTGATCCACGGCCTGCGCCGGGGAAAGTTCGGCCGAGGGCGTCAGGTCGAAACATTTTGCCGGGATCACCTCGCGCTGGAACACGTCCTTGTTCAAATAGCGGCCCAGGGCATAAACTTCGCCCTTCCATAAATCCGCCAGCGCGGCCAGGTAGCCGCCCAGGTCGCCGTAAAGCGTGGTGTACCCGACCGTCGCTTCCGCCTTGTTGGCGTTGCAGGTGAAGACGCCGCCGAAGGCCGCGGCCAGCGCGGCCAGCAAGCGCGCCGAGCGGTCGCGCGCCTGCACGTTTTCGACCATGAAGTTGCTCAGCGCCAGGCGGTCGCGCAGGCTGCCGTCGGCGCTGGAAATTTCCAGGCCATTGACCTGGCCGGTTGTCAGGCGGACGCTTGCCTCGATCGAAGCCTCGGCGTAATAACAACCCAGGTTGGCGGCCAGCGCGCGCGCCAGGTTAACGGTGGTCGGCGAGTTGAACCGGCTGGGCAGATTCACGAGCAGGATGTTCTCGCGGCTCAGGATCCGGCTGTACAAGGCGGCCGTCACGGCCGAATCAATTCCGCCGGAAACGCCCACCACTACCCGGGATATACCGAGCCTTTGCATGAACTCGCCTATGCCGTGCGTCAGGGCTTGATAAATTTCGGCTATGCCATCTGCATGGGTGTCAAGGGGTTGACCGAACACGGATCGGTCCAGCGCGATTTCGGCCGAAAGCAGGCCTTCTGCAAAGCGGGCGGGCAGGCTGATTTGACGGGCCTGCGCGTCATAAATGCAGGAGGCGCCGTCGAAAGTAAAGACGGTTTTGCCGTTGTCTTGGATGCCAACATTATTGACATAAAGGAGCGGTTTGGCCAGGCGCTTGGCGTGGTCGGCGAACATCCGGTTGCGCTTGGCGTTTTTGTTCAGCGTAAATGGCGAGCAACTGCAATTAATGAAAAGGTCCACGCCCTGCCGCTCCAGCAGGTCCAGCGGGCAGACGCCGTAATTGGCGTCCCAGGCGTCTTCGCACAGGATGCAGCCCAGGGCCAGATTTGCGGTGATTACGGGGGTCAGCGCCTGCTCCAGCTTTTGGCCATTTTCGGCGGCCAATCGGCGCAGATCATAAAAATAGCGGCTATCGTCAAATTCCCGGTAATTGGGCAAGAGCGTTTTGACAACAAAATCATACGCTCCGCCGCGCGGGCCAATAAATCGCCCGTTCTCCGCAACAAACAGGGCGTTGTATTTGCGCACCCGTCCATCCTCGTTGTGGCGATGCCAATCGAGGGCGACATTGCCAAACACGACCACCAGTCCCTGGGAGGCCTCGCGAATCGCATGGCCGCAGGCTTCGCACTCGCGCAGAAACGCGTCCCGCTCCCAGGCGTCGCCCAGCAGGTAACCCGGGATGGCCATTTCGGGGAATACGACCAGTTGCGCAAAGTTGGCCCGCGCGCTGGCGATGGCTTTAAGCATCGTTGCCGTATTGGACGCCGGTTGTCCGGGCCGCACGTGAATCTGCGCCAGGCAGGTTTTCACCCGCCGCCCGGGTGGCGATGATTGATGGACTAATAATGTTTGCGCGCTTTTCATATGCCTGAAGCTGTCAATCTTGCCTTGCTTTTTCAAATCCCGCAAGCGGGAAACCGAATTCGAGCCACGGTGGCTACGCTATCGTGGCACATAACGGTTGCTGGTTGTTCTTTGTTTTACGCCGTCATTTAACATTGGATGTTCGATCCGCCGCGAGGCGGACAAGTGTTTGCTGCGTATTCCTTCCATCGTTTGTCGTCCAATTCACTTTATCCGCACGATGTCTTCCGAGGGCGCAATCACGCCGCGATGGTTCAAAGCGTCCATGAACACAGTCATTGGCTGGAGGCCGCGCACGTGCCGTACGCCATCTGCCTCGAAGGCGATCGGAAGTTGATCCAGGCGTTCCCAGCGCACGAAATTTTCATCGTCAGTCTGCAGGATTGAGAAATAACCGATACCCGTGGCAGCCAGATTATGGAAGAAATGCGCGCCTTGGGAAAGATCAATGCGTTTTTCCGGGCAAATCGTTTCAATGATGACCGCCGCTCCGGCCACCTGTTGCCAGTTGACCGGCACGCCGAGCGTCGGCACACGGGTGCCCCAGCGCCCAGGGCCGATCAGGACGTAGCGTCGGCGCTCGTTCAGTAATGCCTGGTTTAGCCGACCGATGATTGTGGCCGCCTGGCGTGTTCGGGTAAAATCAAAACGGTCCGGATGACAATAAATAATATCGCATACGTTTTCCGCCACGCCGTTGCCCATTATTTTGCGTGAAGCGCACAGGGCCTGGTCAATGTGCCGGGCCTCGACTTTCAACGCCGTGCGTTCCCGGGATGTAACCATCGGCCGGATTTGCAGGAGATAAAATTCCGGCTGGGTGTCCGGAATGAAATCAATGTTGACCGCGAATTCGATTTCCACGTCGGAGCCGATGCTGGCCTTGCCGATTTTGAGCAGCTCGTTAAGAATGTCGCATAAAGGGAAGCTGTTGCGCTTGAGGATGGGCGCAAAAGTCACGACCCGCCGGCCGGCCACGCCGAGATCGTCAACGAGGCAGTCATCTTCCTGCGATACGACGCTGGCGACCGGGTGCAGGGTCTGATCCTGTTCCGCCCGATTAAGCGCGAACAGGTGCAGGCCCAATACCTTGCCCGTGGCCGAGTCCTGCTGTTCGCCGCCCAAATTAAGGGCGTAAAATTTTTTTTGGGAAACCTGGAGCATCTCGTGGGTTGTGGCCGCTTGCGGCAGGATGCTGGGATAACGCGGGCAGAACCGCATGATATCGCCGCCTTCCACGACCATTTTGCCGAAGCCCAGGGCCACGGAAGCGACGC
>CAYYBV010000088.1:0-7767 GCA_964469675.1 uncultured Verrucomicrobiota bacterium | reverse complement strand
TCATTTTTGCGCCGTTCCGGGTCCCGTTTGACCAGCGCCTAACATAATTGTTTGGATACTAACGCCGGCCTCGGCTAACTTCAATCGTTTTTCGCTCCGGTTTTAATCGAAGCTCTTTTTTCGTTCAGCGGTTTCCGTAAATTTTTTCGTAGTATGCCCGATACTCGCCGCTACGGATGCGTTCCCACCACGCGCGATTTTGCAGATACCAGTCCACAGTGGCCTTGAGCGCCGTCTCAAAATCAAAATGCCGGCGCCAGCCTAACTGGGTTTCGATCCTGGTGGAATCAATGGCATAGCGCCGGTCATGGCCGGGGCGGTCGGTGACATGCTGGATCAGTGATTCCGGTTTGTTCAACAGCGCGAGGATCAGGCGGACAACCTCAAGGTTGGGGACGTCGTGCATGCCGCCAATATTATAAACTTCGCCGGCCTGGCCCTTGCGCAGGACGCAATCAATGCCCCGGCAATGGTCGCTCACATAAATCCAGTCGCGCACCTGCCGTCCATCGCCATAGACCGGCAAGGGCTTGTTTTCCAGGGCATTGGCAATCATCAAAGGGATCAGCTTTTCGGGGAATTGGTAAGGTCCGAAATTATTGGAACAGCGTGTAATTACGGCGTCCAGACCGTGCGAACGATGCGCGGCGCGCACCATAAAATCGGAAGCAGCCTTGGTGGCCGCATAGGGATTGTTGGGCTGGATGGGCGAAGTTTCCATGAACCGGCCGTCCGAATCCAGGCTGCCATACACCTCGTCCGTCGAAACATGAACAAATCGCCGCACGCGATGTGCGCGGGCGGCGTCCAGCAGGCGCTGGGTGCCGAGGATGTTGGTGCGGATGAAAGACTCCGGCCCCAGATGCAGGCTGCGGTCCACATGGCTCTCGGCCGCGAAATGCACCACGGCATCCACGGCCTGCGCCTGGAACACCGCATTTACATCCGCCTCCACGGCAACGTCGCCCTTGACAAACGTATAGCGCGGGTCATGCTCGACCGGGCCCAAGTTTTCAAGATTACCGGCATAGGTCAGCGCATCGAAATTAACGACCTGGATGTCCGGATATTCGGCCAGCATGAAATGGATAAAATTGCTGCCGATGAACCCTGCCCCGCCGGTAATCAATAATTTCATGATATTTACTCGCGCTCCATTACGTTTTTGCGGAATAACCATTGCCAAAACAAGCACAGATGATATGATAACCGTATTGAATTTCCAATCCAATCTTTTGGGATAAACGGAAACACACCATGAAACCGAAAAAAACCACGCTTCTGCGACCGGGCCTCGCCGTGGCCTGGTGGGGAGCCGCGCTGGTGGCGCAGGCCGTCAGCACGACGGATTTCAGCCGTTATCAGGTGGTTCTCGATCGCAAGCCTTTCGGCGAAGTGGCGCCAATTGTCGTGCCGGGGGCCGTGGACCAGGCAACCGCCGAGTCGTTTGCCAAGGACTATGAAATGAAGGCCATCATTGACGATGGCGACAAGATCCAGGTGTGCGTGCTGGATAAACAAAACAAAAAACATATCTACCTGGATATCGGACGGGAAGTCAGCGGCATGCAGCTGGTCTCAGTGAATTACGACAAGGAAGAGGCGGTCCTTAAGATTGGCACCGATACCACGATTATCAAGCTCCATCCTGACAAGGACAAAGGCGCGGTCCCAGCCATGGCCAGAGCGGCCCCATTCGGAGGGCCCCAGCCAAACCTGTCCACGGAAAACGCAATGCCCTTCGGCCCAAGCAAGCAGGAAACCGACAAGCGCCGGCCTTTTTTCTCGGACATGAAACGACGCGGCACATCGCCTTTCCGGCGCATGGGCACCAACGCGCCCTTCCAGGCCAAGAGCCTGGAGTCCTTTTTTAAGCCCAACACCAACACAACGACACCGTTTGTCTCGCCCTTCCGGCCGCAGGCTTCGCCGTTCAAGCCGGTAAACACGCCGGGTGCGGTCGGGCAGGACAGCTCCAATCCGGCGTTTCCGTTTGCGCCGGCCAATCCATCCGCTCAAGAGGGTGGCTCCGGTGGCCTGTCCCCGCAGATGCCAGCTACTCCAATCCAGGGGTATTCGCAACCTCCGCCGCAGCCGGCGATGATGCCGTTTACCGCACCGGTTGAATATGACGAAACCGGAGAGAGCGAGGAATAAAAACGCCATGAGCAATGCACCGGCCCGGGGTATTTCGGTCATTCTTCCTTGCCTGAACGAGGAGGCCTCTCTGGGCCAGGTCATCGAACTGGCGCGGCGCGGGATTGCCAAGCTGGGCCTGCAGGAAGACATTGTCGTGGTGGATAACGGCTCCACCGACCTTTCCGCCCAGGTGGCCCGCGCACACGGGGCCCGCGTGCTGGCTGAACCGCATCGGGGCTACGGATCAGCGCTGCGCAAAGGATTTGAGAATGTCCGCTATGATATCATCGTCATGGGTGACGCTGATTTATCCTACGACCTTGCCTCGCTGGACGCGCTGGTTAAGCCGATCCTGAATGGCGAGGCGGATTTTGTGATGGGCAACCGGATGAATGACATTCAACCCGGCGCCATGCCCGGGCTGCACCGCTATGTCGGCAACCCCTTGCTTTCAGCCACCCTGCGGCTGCTTTTTCACAACAATAACGTGCGCGATGCGCACTGCGGCATGCGAGCCATTACCAGCGATGCCTATCAACGACTGCACTGCGTAACAACTGGAATGGAGTTTGCCAGCGAGATGGTCATCCGCGCCATCCGCTGCAACCTGCGCATTACCGAGCGGGATATTACCTACCGGCCCCGGGTGGGTAAATCCAAATTACATTCTTTCCGCGACGGCTGGCGCCACTTGCGTTTCATGATTTTGCACAGCCCAACGCTCCTGCTCCTGACACCGGGGATCGTGGGATGGATAATCGGCCTGGCCATCTCCCTGCCACTGGCATTCGGCCCGTTCATTATCCAGGGACGCCTGGTTGACATTCATTGCATGCTGATCGGCGGCGTGCTTAACATCCTGAGTATCCAGGTCATCACCATCGGGCTCCTGGCCAAGGCATACGGGCATCTTTCCGGCCTGCATGAGGACAAGATTGTTGCCTGGTTTTACCGCTGGTTCACCTTTGAAAAGGCTTGCATAGTGTCGGCCCTGCTAATCGGCGCAGGCCTGGTGCTAACGCTTTGGATCCTGGCGCAATGGGTGACCAGCGGATTCGGCGCACTAAATCAACAGCGCCTGTTGTTTTTTGCAATGATTTGCCTGGTCAACGGAGTGCAGATCGGCGCGGCTTCGTTCCTCTTCAGTATTATGGCGTTGCCGCGCCATATTGACCGGCTGCCGCCCGAATCCGCCAACACGGGCGTGATGGACACTTGAAAAACCTAGAATGATGAATGCAGAATGTGGAACATGGATTTCATCCGGTTTTTTTTCTGAAGATTTTTGCTATTCTCATCTTGTGTTCCACATTTGTTTCCCGGCACGAGGTGAATCTTGAAAATATCGGTGGTAATTCCGGTGTTGAACGCCGCCGGGACGCTTCCCGCGCTCCTGAAAGCCCTAGCGGAGCAACGCCCTGCGCCGCCCGATGAAATAGTGCTTGTGGATTCATTGTCCACCGACGACACACGCCGGATCGCGCTGGCACATGCCAACGTGCGGGTCATGCCGCTGGCCAGGTTTTCGCATGGCCGCGCCCGCAACCTCGGCGCAAGGGAAGCAACTGGCACAATTATCGTGCTGATGACCCAGGACGCTCTGCCGGCTGACGACCACTGGCTGGCAGAGCTGTTGGCGCCGCTGGCGCCTACGGCGGTGCCGGAGACGGGCACACCCCGGGTGGCGGCGGTATATTCACGCCAGGTTCCACGGCCGGATGCGCCACCCACGGAAAAATTTTTCCTGGACTACCATTTTCCATCCAATCCGCCAGTGCGGCGGGCGCGGCCCGCAGGGCGCGCGCTGACCCTGGCCGACGTATTTTTTTCCAACGTCAGCGCCGCCGTGCGCCGCGAGGTGCTCCTGCGCCACCCGTTCGATGAGACGCTCATCATGAGCGAGGACCAGCAGTTTGCACGCGACCTGATCCTGGCCGGTTATGCCATAGTTTATCAGCCCTCTTCCGTGGTTATACACTCCCACCGCTACTCGCTCAACACGGCGTTCCGGCGCTATTTTGACAGCGTCTATTCACTATCCGTTATTTTTCCAGCGCATGACCTCAAGGTCAGCGCGGCCATGGGCCGGCGCTATCTGCGGCAGGAAATCGGTTATATGCTACGGCAGCATCCACTGCATTTTCCATACTATTGCCTCTATACGCTTGCCAAAATGGCCGGTGTGCTATGCAGTCATTTTGCCGACCGCATGCCTTTGGGCCTGGCCCGCGCCTGCAGCCTGCACCGCTACTACTGGGAAGAAAAAATCGCGAACGCACATATAACGGGAGATACTCGCTGAATTTGGCCGTCATCATTTTAAACTGGAACCAGGCGGCAGCCACCATCCGTTGTGTCGAGGCCGTGGCAACCTGGAAGTATGTGGCGCCCGACATCTGGGTTGTGGACAATGCCTCGCAGGACGGCAGCCGGAACTTGATCCCGAAGCAATGCCCTTCCATCCATTTCCTGGCCAGCGACAGCAACCTGGGATTCGCGGGGGGCAACATCCTGGCCCTGCGCCGGATACTGTCCTCCCGGTCGGATGCCGTGCTCCTGCTGAACAACGACGCGCTCATCAGCGAGGACCAAGTTATACTCCTGTTGGCGGAGCTTGCCGCACACGCGCGCCTGGGGATCGTGGGTCCACTCCTGGATGAGCGGCGTGGCCAAAAGCAAGTCTTTACTGCCGGCGGCCGGGATATTGCGCGGCATCTCGCAACGCGCAACGAGTGTCCGGTGCCGGACCTGCCTGCTCTGATTGCGGCACACCGGCTCCTGGAAGTGGATTACGTGCCGGGCACCGTCGCCCTCGTCCAGGCCGAAGTGTTCCAGAACGCAGGATTGTTCGATGAGGACTATTTTTTCAGTGGGGAAATGGCCGACTTTTGCCGGCGTGCCGCGGGTCGGGGTTATACCCGCGCAATCTGCACGCGCGCCAGGGCCAAGCATGCGCCCGGTGGCGAGGCGCGCTCAACGCTCTATCGCTACTATACACTGCGCAACCGTTTCCTTTACATCCGTAAATTTTATAAATCCCAACGCGCATTGTATACCGTCCTCTGGAGCGCTGTTGGACTGGTTATGGCGGCACGTTCGCTGGCGGTTGGCCATCCGGCAAAAGCGCGGGCAGCCTGGCACGCCCTGCGCGACGGACTGGCCGGACGGTTTGGGAATCGGAACGATTTATTCGGCGTTTGACGCCTTGGCGCCGGCGAACGAAAATCCGTGTTTTTGAAGAATTCCTGAATAATTTCGCGCAAGATGCAGATATGAACAAGACGCTGCCACCCGGGTAATTACGGGAATGATTTCATGAGCACCCCCAAAGTTACCATCATCATCCCGGTTTGGAACGGGGCCGCCTGGCTGGCAACATGCCTCGAAGCCCTGGCAAAGCAATCTTTCCGTGATTTCACCGTGATCGTGGTAAATAATGGATCAACCGATAGCAGCCGGGCACTGCTGGCGCGGCATGCGCCACAGGCCACACTGATTAACTGGGCAGAGAACCGCGGGTTTGCCGCCGCCGTTAATGCGGGCATCCGCGCCAGCCGCACGGCATACGTAGCGCTCCTGAACATGGACACACGCCCACGCCCAGATTGGCTGGCAAACCTGGTCCACGCGATGGACCAGAGCGCCCCGGATATCGGCGGCCTGGCATCCAAAATGTTATCCATGGCCGATCCCACCGTTGTGGATGACTGCGGCGACAACCTCGCATGGCAAGGCGCCGCCACCAAGCGCGGGCATGGACAAAGCGCCGTGGAATTTGCAAGTGATGTTGAAATATTTTCACCCTGTGCCGGCGCGGCGCTATACCGCAAATCTTTCCTGGATGAGCTGGGCGGATTTGACGAACGTTTTTTTGCCTACCTTGAGGATGTGGACCTCGGACTGCGTGGGCGGCTGCGCGGTTATCGTTATCGTTTTGTGCCGGGCGCGGAAGTCCTCCATCAAGGACATGGTAGCGGTTTACCGCCGGCACGCTATGTAAGGCTTATCACACGTAACCGGATTATTTTGCTTATGAAAAACCTGCCGGCCTGTCTGCTGGCCCGGCATGCGGCGTCCCTGCTTTATGGCCAGATTTATTTTTTCATCGCCTACCGGCGACCATTGGCCGCGCTGGCCGGACATTTAGCGGTCCTGCCGGTTCTGCCGCATATTGTGCGGGAGCGCCGCCGGATTCAGAAGAGCTCGAAACTGACCCCGGCGCAGGTGGAGCAGCTGCTGGCAGCGGCGATGGACGAGCCACCCTTGCGGGAACTGGCGCGGAGATGGTGGAGGCAGAAAAAATGAATATTCTATACCATCTCACCTCGCCGGCGCCGCCAATCCCGGGCACGGATGCCGTGTTCCAGGAGATCGAGGCTTTGCGCCGCCGTTTCGGCGGCGAATGTCTGCAATTTTATCCACTGCGTCACCCAAGCCGAATATTTCCCAAATGGCTGTACGGCCTTCATCAGCGCCGTGCCCTGCCCCGGTGGGAACCTGCGGTGGATCTGCACCATCTGTACTATGCCACGCTCTATCCATTTCCCTGGTTGCGCGCGCTCCGTAAGCCGCTGATTTACTCGGTCGTGACGGGTGTGGGGGCGCACGTCAAATGCGGGCGCGCCGATTGGCTTAAAAACATAAGCACTATCGTCTCGTGCAACCCACGCGATGAAGCCGCACTCCAGGCGTTAAAACCGTCGCGCTACCGGATCATTCGGCCGGGCATCGCCACGGAACGGTTTAATCCTGTGCCGCTTGTGTTCCGGGACGAACTTGTTCTGCTGGTGGGTTCGGCGCCATGGATCAGCCGGCAGTTCCGGACAAAGGGCATCGACATGCTTCTGGATGTTGCCGGGTCATTGCCGTTGCGCCTGGTGTTCCTGTGGCGCGGGCTCCTGCGCGACGAACTGGAGCGCCGTATCGTGCGACGCGGACTGAACGCTCGCGTGGAAATCATCAATGAAGCGACCGACGTTAATCGGGCATTGGCGCGCGTGCACGCCACGGTGGTTTTGGCGGAAACGGAAAACCAGGTCAAGGCCTACCCTCACTCGTTGATGGAATCTCTCGCCGCCGGTAAGCCGGTGTTGGTCAGCGGCTGTATCCCGATGGCTGATTACGTGACCGAGGCGCAATGCGGGGAGGTTGTGCCCAAGCTCATGCCGGACGACCTGCGCGCGGCAATTCAAAGGCTCATGGATAATTACGGGGTACGCCAAGCAAAAGCCCTGGCGCGGGGCAAGGCCGATTTTGCGCTCGCGCCCATGCTGGAGGCCTATGGCGAGGTATATGCCCAGGCTGGCATTTAATATTTACCATACATCGGGCGTATAGTTGGCCAAAGCATAGATAGTTGAATAGATATTGGCAGGCACCGCATCCGGGCCTCCTGAAAAGCCACTGGCTGTAGCCCGGCCCTCCACGGCAAGGCTGCCGGTGTTAAAGATAATATTCCATTCACCAGTAACGTAATTATATACGGCATTGTCGTCAAATCCATTCCCGTCATAATCACCCCCGCTAACCGGCAAGGTTTGGCCGTGAACGCCCAAATAAAACAAAGCGCTATGATGGGGAAGTGACCATTCCGCCGTGCTGATTTTATATACACCCACCCCATAGGCA
>CAYYBV010000087.1:6908-8126 GCA_964469675.1 uncultured Verrucomicrobiota bacterium | reverse complement strand
GCCCAGGTGAGCCCGATCAAAGATCGCATTGTTGGCGCCATTTCTCCCCATGCCGGGTATGTCTATTCCGGGGCGATTGCCGGCTATGTATTCCGCGCCATCAAGGAGCAGGCGGCCAAGGGCGCGGCGCCGGATACGGTGGTTATTCTTGGGCTCAGCCATCAGGGCCAATGTCGAGGTGTTGCGCTCATGGATGGCGATGCCATCCGTTCACCGCTGGGGGAAATGGCGCTTGACAAGGAAGCGGCGGCGCTCTTAACCCGCAATCGGCCCTCGATTTACCTGGATTATGCTCCGCATAATGGCGAGCATTCGGCTGAGAACCAGGTTCCGTTTGTACAGGCGGTCTTGCCCGGTGTGCGCCTGGTAGTGGGCTTGATCGGCGATCATGACCCCCAAACGTTAGGCGAGATGGTCGACGGACTGGTTGAGCTGTCCAAGGTAAAAAAAATTTTAGTGATTGCCAGCTCGGATATGTTCCACAATCCGGATTACAGTCTTGTAACCCGCACGGACCGGGTCAGTTTACAGAATGTGGCCGCCTTGCAGACCCAGGCACTGCTGAAAAGCTGGAGTTGCGATAATCAGATTTTCTGTGGTATGTCTGCCATCACCGTAACGATGCGTTTTATGGAAAAGCAAGGTTGTCGCGAGGGAATTGTTTTGCGTTATCGCAACAGTGGCGATGATCACCCCGAGAGTCGTGGTAATTGGGTTGTTGGTTACGGCGCCGTTGTTTTTCCGCAGCCGTCTGCGACAGCGTATCGATAGCAGTTACGCTGGTCATTTTTCCGTCAAAAATAATTCAGCAAACAAGCGGTTGGCAACCATGGTTGCGCCGGCAAAATTCCAAAACAAGACTTCAAGCGTATGACTACGCCATATTATCTTATTGACGAGCATAGGCTGCTGCGCAACCTGAAAATAATTCGGCGGGTGCGCGAGGTTTCCGGCGCGAAGTCCGTGCTTGCGCTTAAATGTTTTTCAACCTGGTGCGTTTTCGGCCTGATGCGCAAGTATATGGATGGCACCACAAGCAGCTCGCTGTTCGAAGCCCGGTTGGGCTTCGAAAAATTCGGCAAAGAAGTGCATGCCTACAGCGTCGGGTTCTCCGCGCAGGACATCCGGGCCGTCAGGCAATACGCGGACAAGGTGATCTTCAATTCGATCTCCCAGCTCGAAAGGTACCATGCTGATGTCCGCGGGCTGAAGTTGGGT
>CAYYBV010000087.1:2152-6898 GCA_964469675.1 uncultured Verrucomicrobiota bacterium | reverse complement strand
CATTTTGACCTGGCGGACCCGGCCCGGAAATATTCCAGGCTGGGTGTTGTCGATCAAGCGCGACTTGCGCGCTCGGCCGGGCTCATCAGCGGTGTGATGTTCCATAACAACTGTGAAAACGATAACTTCGCAAAATTTTCAGCGGCTCTCGATTGTATCGGTCGCGATTACGGTGGCCTGTTAAAAAAAATGGAGTGGGTCAGCCTGGGCGGTGGGGTGGCCTTTACGCAAGACGGCTACCCGCTTGAAAAATTCTGCGAGTGTTTGAAGTCTTTCAGCAATAAATTTGGCGTCCAGATATATCTGGAACCCGGCGAGGCGTCCATCACCGGCTGCGCGGAGCTGGTAACGACGGTTTTAGATGTTGTGCATAATGAGGTTGATATTGCCATCGTGGATGCCTCGATTGAGGCGCACATGCTGGACCATCTGGTTTACCGCACCAGCGCGAAGGTCGCGTCTCCGGGGCCGGGCCGGTTCAAAGTTGTGATTGCCGGGCGCTCTTGCCTGGCGGGAGATGTTTTTGGCCGATATCGCCTGAAAACCAGGCTTAAGCCCGGGTGCGTGGTGCGCATAGCGGACGCCGCCGGATACACGATGGTAAAAAAGAATTGGTTCAATGGCCTGCCCATGCCGGCTATCTGCGTGCGCCGGCCCGATGCAACAATGCGAAAAGCCCGGCAATTCGGATACAAAGCTTTTTTAAGTGGACTGTCCTGAAAAAGCGCAGGTTTTTTAAAAAACAAAAAAGGAAAATAGCATGAAAAAAAATGTGCTGATTATCGGCGCTGGCGGCGTCGCGCATGTGGCGGCCCATAAGGCTGCGATGAACAACGATGTGCTCGGTGACATCTGCATCGCATCCCGCACGCAGGACAAGTGTGATGAAATTATCGCGAGTGTCATTCGTAAAAATCATGTCAAGGATAAGTCCAAAAGGTTCTATTCCCGGCAAGTTGATGCGCTGAATATTGCGGCGACGATAAAGCTTATCAAGGAGACCGGTTCCGAGATTATCATTAATCTCGGCCAGGCTTTTATCAATATGTCGGTCCTGGAGGCCTGTCTCGAGACCGGCGCGGCCTACATGGATACGGCCATCCACGAGGAGCCGGACAAGGTTTGCGAAGACCCGCCCTGGTATGCGAATTACGAGTGGAAGCGCAAGGAGCGCTGCCAGACGAAGGGCTTGACCGCCATCCTCGGCGTGGGGTTTGATCCGGGCGTGGTCAACGCCTATTGCGCGTTGGCTGCGAAGCGCTATTTCGACAAGATTGACACGATTGACATCATGGATGTCAATGCGGGCAGGCACGGTAAGTATTTTGCCACAAATTTCGATCCGGAAATTAATTTTCGCGAGTTTATCAAGGTCTGGACTTGGATTGACCGGCAGTGGAAGGAGTATCCGACGCATTCCGTTAAGCGCGTCTATAATTTTCCGGTCGCCGGTCTCTGTCCGATCTATCTAAATGGCCACGATGAACTGCATTCGCTATCTAAAAACATTGATGCTAATAGCATCCGCTTTTGGATGGGCTTTGGTGACCACTACATCAATGTATTTACGGTGCTCCGTACTCTCGGCTTTCTTTCGCATCTACCGGTAACCTTGAGCACTGGCCAGAAGGTCGTGCCGCTCAAAGTCGTCAAGGCGCTGTTGCCCGACCCGAAGACCCTTGCGCCCAGATATACCGGCAAGACTTGCATCGGTAATTTTGTCAAGGGCTGGAAGAACGGCATAAGAAATGTTTTGAAGATGTGGAGTCCCAGGGCATCAGCTATACCGCCGGCGTTCCGCCGGTTGCCGCCGCCATGCTCGTGGCCCAAGGCGCCTGGGACCCGCAAACGATGGTGAATGTCGAGGAGCTTGATCCGGAACCGTTTATTGCCATCCTGGACCAGATCGGTCTGCCCACGGACGTCAAGGAGATCAAACCGGGCAGCAAGGACTCGTTCGACGGGACCGTCAGGAGCCTGAAGCAGGAGCTGGCGCAATCAACTGCGACGGTTACGGTTTCCGCCGCCAATCCCATGATTGCAGTCGCACCACGGCCTGCCGCCAAAAACGCAAATAAATCTAACAAAGCGAAGACCAAAAAATAGAGTGCGTTGCTGTCGGAATGATCGGGCATCACTACCGGTTGATGTGCACAACCCTAGCGGGCGGGAAGCCATTGAATGGGGTTGAGGAGGCGACGCTGTAGGCGCCGATGTTCTTGCTGTAAAGCAAGTCGCCGCGTTCGAGGTCGGCGGGAAGTTCTTCAGTCATCGAGATTACGTCGAGCGCGTCGCAGGTTGGGCCGAAAACGGTGCAAATCCGGGTGGGGCCTTTCTTAAAAGCATTTAAGTGGTATTGGCAGTGATCGAAGATGATGCCCGAAAAAGTGTGGTAAACACCGTCGTCAACATAATAACATAATTTGCCGTCGCGGACGGCCTTGCCGATGATCTTCGAAATGGCCGTTCCGGCAGTCGCTACCATGAATCTGCCTGGCTCGGCCAGGATTTGGATGTACTTTGGGAAAAGACGGTCAAGCTCGGTATTAATCTTGCGGGCCAGTTCGCGGAACGGTTTCACCGTGGCATCATAGGGTGCGGGGAATCCCCCGCCAATATCCAGCAGGTTCATTTTTGTATAGCCGCGGTCACGCGCCTCCTTAAACACGTTGGCCGCAAGGTTGATGGCCTGCACAAAATTATCAAAGTTGGTGGTTTGGCTGCCGACGTGAAAACTGAGGCCTTCGACCACCAGTCCAGCCTTGTCAGCTTCGAGAATTAGATCCACGGCCTCGCCCGAGGCCGCGCCAAACTTTGACGAGAGTTCGACCATTGCGCCGGTATTGGCGACTTTGAGGCGCAGGCAGAGCCCGGAGTGCGGGGCATACTGCTTGATTTTTTTGATTTCCTCGGAGTTGTCGTAAGTTACCAGCACCTTGTATTGGTCTAGGGACTGCAGGGTCTCGTTGGCTTTGATCGGGTTGGCGTAGATGATCTTATCCCAAATCCAATCCTGGCGCTGCTTGGCTGGCAGGTGCTTGATGCACGCGTGCACGATTCCAAACTCCGGCATCGAGGCCACGTCAAAACTTGCGCCGGCTTTGTAAAGCGTTTTTACAATGGCGGGGTCTGGGTTGGCCTTGACCGCGAAATAGGCCTGGACGCGCGGCAGATATTTTTTAAAGGTGGCATAATTTTGACGCAGCGTTGCATGGTCAACCACGAACAGGGGTGTTCCGTATTTCTTGGCCAGTTGCTGCATTGCTTTTAATTTAAGCATAATCTCCCCCTGCGGTTTTCGGGATCCAGTTTGCAGGTATTCAATATCCGCGCTATTAACCGCAACAGATTATTACAAACTGCCATCAAGCAGACAAGCGGCAAGATTTGTATGCGGCGATCGCGCGGGTGGCAGATAAATTTTTGCGTTGGCTTTTCTATGTTGGTTGGCGCAGCCATAGGGCGAATATACGATTGTTGTTTCTGAGCACGATTGGTGCGTGGCGCCAAAAATCCGTCAATTTTTTTTGGTATATTCTGTTGTATGACCTTAATTTTGCATCGCGTCAGTTTGGCGTAGATGCAAGGCGCGAGCGGCGCCGCTGTATAAGCATACTGCAAACCGCTCGCAACGCGGCAGATGCGCCAAAATTACGCGACCGTCTTTTCCGGCGTGCCCGCCGTAGCCTTTGGCGAAGGCCGGCGAACATCAGCGTTTTTGCAGGATGCCTTCATAACTCGTTGGTTTAAAAGGAAAAGTGGTGCAAGAAACAACTTGCATGCCGTGTTTATTGGCTAAATATGACCATGACGCTGATGTTCGTGCAAAATTAAGGTATAAACATTATTTCTAAATATAGGTCTTTTTAAATAGATTGTAGAAATCTGTCGCGCACCCATCGGTAATTATATTTAGACAGCTGTGGGCACTGTTATGATTACGCATGCCAGGCGCATTAGCATCTGTTTGTACGAAATTTGCCGATTTAACGCTGATATGGTTAATGGCGGAGATACGGAAGCGCTGCCGGTAGCATGCCGGCGGCGGCCCAATGGTCGATATGGGTGATCTAACCGGAGAGTCATTATGACGCATAAATCAGTTGCGCGATCCGTGCCGCAACCGGAGGCGGCCGATTCCAGTCGCGACGCATTGAACCGCATATCCGCCACCTGTGCCGAACATGAGGCCGAAGAACTGCGCCGCAATCCAGAATTTATGGCCTTGATCGGACAAATTGCGAGACATGGCGCACGTCACCTTTCGCTGGCCGAGCTTCGTGCTCTGGTTCAATGCCGCCGTCAATCTCCGGATGACTGGGAATTTCCAGATCATCTGGCCGCATGTTCCCTGTGCCTGGAACTATTTGAGGTCCTGCAAAGCGAAGATCGGCCTCTCTCTAATCAGGCCCGCAGCAGATACCAACGACTGTTCATGCCGCCGTTCACCTCAACCGAACGATGCTGGAGCATCGTGCCGCGGTTATATCCATGGGCGGCCATTGCTGCCAGCCTGCTGATCATGGCAGCGGGAATCTATCTGCTGGCCTCCGGCCCCAGTTGGACGTCAGTTAAAATGCTGGATGGTTCAGGGTATCTGGCCGCCAGGGGGGGCGCCGTTCTATCAGTGGGCGGTGGCGTGCCTGTACAGCAGGAAATCGTGACTGAGACCGGAATGAATTTGGCCCTGGCGGACGGCTCGCGGATTACCGTGGCGCCGCAATCCCAGTTGCGCCTGGTCACTTC
>CAYYBV010000087.1:379-2142 GCA_964469675.1 uncultured Verrucomicrobiota bacterium | reverse complement strand
CGTGGCGAAGTGAATCTTTCTGTCAGCAAACAGAAATTTGGGAGAACTTTGTCTGTCCGGACTCCATTGGGCGAGGCCTTTGTGGTCGGCACCCGTTTCCGGGTTAAAACGATCGATAATGACACCCTTGTTTACCAACAAACCGCCGGTAACAGTGCGATTAGTTCGTACCGGGCACGCATCCTGTCGGTGGAGATCAGCGTTGCCGAAGGCGTGGTTAAGGTTCGCAATGCGCACGACGAGGTCTTGGTTCATTCCGGTTACAGCGCCCTCCTGCGTGGTGACCAGCGGCTGATTGGAGTGTATCCCTCAAACAACGAGTCCGCGCCATGATGTTTTACACCTCGGTCTCATGCTTTGTCCGCGCCGTGCTGGCGTCCGTGCTTTTCACGGTTTGGCTGGCTGCGCTTCCGTGCGGTGCGCTGGCGTCAGACCCCGAAGAGGCGCACTACAATGCCGTCGTCAGTCTCTATAATGCCGGTCAGTGGCAGGCCGCTATCTCCAAAATCGATGAGCGCGATAAGCAATCGCTTAGCGATGCCATGCGCACTCGCTACCTCTATGCGCGTGGCTTGGCCTTGGAAAAGGGCGGTCGCACAGTAGATGCGCGTGCTGTCTACCAGCGTTTGGCTGACGCCTATCCGGGTTCTATCGAGGCTGAGCGCGCCCGTCGGTCCGTTCTTTATCTTGACTATGCAGCGCGGAATTTCGACGCCGTGCTCAAAGGCGGCGAACGTTTAGATGCCTCCAAACTACCGTCCGCTGATCGCCAAAACCTGGCGCTGATGCGTGCCGAGGCACTTTACGCACTGAAGAGGGATATGGAGGCCCTGGCGGCTTTTGACCAGGCCGTCAAGTTGGGTGCCGACCGCTCCGCTATCGCTCCCAAACTGTTTGAACTTTATTACCGGGCTGGCCGCTATGCCGATGTCCTTGCGGTGGCTGTGACCAATCTGCCGGGCATTAATCCTGATCGTGTAGCGGTCGTCCGGGCGGAAGCCATGATGGGACTGAATAAATTAGCGGAGGCCCGCAGTGAGGCCGACAAAGTTGCCCGCGCCAGCCCGGATTATCCGCGTGCCTGTCTGATCAAGGCCCAAGGATTGATCAAGCTGGGGCGCCTCAAGGACGCCCTTGGCCCGCTCCAGACGGCGATTAATGATCTGCGCGATCCGCCGGCGCCTTTAAGCGCGCACCTTGCGCTAGTCGAATGCTTGCTGGACAGCGGCCACGACGACGATGCGGCCAAGGCCATGGCCGCGGCCGAAAAGCTGGCCGCGGCATTGCCGGATGCCGAGCGCAAGGGGTTTATTGCGCAAACTGCGCTGCTTAAACTGCGGTTTGTCGAAATGACCGGTTCCGCTCGCGAGATTGCCCGTACGATTGACGCCGTGCAATCGAACCTGCCGCCCGAAATGCTTTCCGAGGCTTTGTATATGCGCGCCTATGCCATGCATCGGGAAGCTAACTGGAGTGGTCTGGCCAGATTGCTGGTCTCCGACTATCCCCGCCTTCAGGGAACAGCGCGCGAAGGTCCGGCCACGCTGCTTTTCGCCGAAGCACTTGCCCGGCAGAACCAGGCTTCAAATCGGATGCAACTGCTGGAGGGCTACGTGGCGCGCAAACCGCAGGAGCCTGATGCGCTCCACGCCCGACTGGCGCTGGCCAATATGGCCTTGGAATCGGGCAACGCGGCCGCCGCCCGGATTCAATTCAAGACGTTGCTCGGCGCCCCCGGATCTGCGGCCATCTTGGGAACCAAC
>CAYYBV010000087.1:0-369 GCA_964469675.1 uncultured Verrucomicrobiota bacterium | reverse complement strand
GCCCAGCCGGTGGCCGCCGGTAAGCCGCCGGATAGCCGTTTGCTTATTATGCTGGGCCAGGCCTATGCGCTGAACAAGCAAGGCCCGCAAGCAATCGCTGTGTGGCAGCAAGTTGTGAAGAGTGCGACTGGTCAAGATGTTCTCGACGCTCGTGAGTTTCTGGCTGGCGCTCTTTTTGCCGCCGGTGATTTTAAAGGCACACGCGAACAGCTTCAGGCGCTGGCTGACGCCGCCACGGGCGCACACATTTTAAAACGTGAGCTTCGTGAGCTGTGGGCGCGGGCTAGTTTTAATTTGCAAGATTTTACGGATGCGGCCGTGCGTTACCAGGCCTTGGCCGGCTCATTTCGTGATATGCCGGTTTACGCT
>CAYYBV010000086.1:8049-8285 GCA_964469675.1 uncultured Verrucomicrobiota bacterium | reverse complement strand
ATGAACAATGCAACCCACATTTTCAATTCGTTCGGCTCGGTAATGCCCAATTGCTGGATGTAATACGGCGCGAACGGCACGGCAAACGAAAAGCCCATTATCCCTAAAAACTGGGAGAGCGCCACTATTAAGAAATTACGCTTCCATTCAATCATAACTTGCCTCGTCCCGGACTTGCGCCCCGCGATTCCCGCGGTGCCAGGATACACTGCCGTCGGGATTGAGGTGCTCCCGCA
>CAYYBV010000086.1:0-8039 GCA_964469675.1 uncultured Verrucomicrobiota bacterium | reverse complement strand
GGTGCCAGGCCGTTAGTGTTTCTGCCAGCGCCCACCCGCGCCGGGCGAACTTTGCCGGGCACTTTAAACCGCTGCCACTTTTTCCGCGGCCGGCCCGGGCGCCGACGGTAGATAGCGTACAATCAACGCAATCAGCGGAATCAGCAGGAAGAACAATGCCGCCGCGGTAAAAAATACCGCGCGTAGTCCGAATATCAATGCTATTGCCCCGCTGGCCAGCGGCGCAAACATCCAGCCCAAGGCCTTGGCTGTTACCGCCCATCCAAAAATGAATCCGCGCGACTCGGTCGGCGTGGTTTTGGCCAGCCAGATGTGAAATACCGGATCAAGCCCACCTGCACAGAAGGTTGTTCCAAACCGGCCAAAAAACAACATGCCAAAACCATGCGCCAGGCCCATGACAATCATCATTAATCCGGCGCCGAATGCCGAAAATTTACCGATGCGTGGTGGCGCGATCTTATCTGCCAATCGTCCCAGAATTGGGCCGGCGATAAAACCGGCGATGCCGCCTACGGCGGTGAGTAATCCGGTACGGATGGATGCGCCTTTGAGCGAGCCGTTAATTTCCTGGACGATCAGAGGTAGCCAGGCTTGGTCGAACATGCGTACGAACCCCATGGCAGCCATCAACGCCAGGATGGGCAAGGCTGGTCCGATTTTACCCCAGAACATCCTTGCGCGGTCTTCCATTGAATCCGGATCATCTATAACTGGGCGCACAAAATTCTCGTGTGTTCCGAATAATATCAGTGCGCTGGAGATCATCATGAACCCCCCTGAAATGATAAAAGTCATGCGGTAACCGTACCATTCGCCCAAAAGTCCGCCGATGAATGCACCGCACATACTGCCGGAAAAAACGGCGGCGCTGATTGAGCCCAGGACCACGCCTGTGCGTTGTTCTGGACTATGCACCGAAACAAAAGTCTGGGCGGCATTTGTTGATCCGCAAAGCGCGCCCTGTATAAGTCGTAAAATGATTAAGGTTTGCACATTGGGTGCCAGTCCCATGGCGATCAACACGAACACGCCGCCAAGATTGGCGCGCAGCAGCATGACGCGGCGTCCATACCAGTCGCCCAGGGCGCCCCAAATCGGCGCGAATACGGCCAGGGTCAATGATGTTGCTGCCGTGAATAAGGCCACCCACATTTTTAGCTCATTTGGCTCGGTAATGCCCAGGCTTTGAATGTAATAAGGTGCAAACGGCGTGGCGCTTTGGACGCCGATCGCTGTCGTAAATTGTGAAAGTGCGACTATTAATAAGGTTCGTTGCCAGGCGATCATTTTTACCTTAACCGGCGATTATGTGTCGTGTTTTTGGGATTTGGCCGACGATGCATTTGGGCAGAATTGGCAACCAGCGCCTGAGCGGGCAGGTTGACTTCACGGGATCCCAGCGAAAGGCCACAGGTCATACAGCGGTAGTCATACAATTCGGCCCGGGGTAGAACCAGCAGGAGCCGCTCGCGTACGGGCTGGAGCTTCCGGCAGGTTGGGCAATAAAGTTCCGAGGCCCGCAAGCTTTCAAATTGAGCGTGTTGAGGCATGGGCCTACAATCCAAGGCGCTTGCAAAAAGACGCTTTTGCAAGCAGAATACAGTGGCCAGTTGTCAAGATCCGCGGTGTTAGTTTGCCAATACGATTATTGTCAACGAGTTGCATTTATTTTGCATCCTATCGCCTGAATCCTGGATGCCGGCAAGACGCGCATTTTTAGATTTAGATTTATTCACTTGTCAGAATGGGTATCTTTTATGAGAATGAAATCTGTAATTGTCAACTCAAAAAGGGGCGCTATTGAACGTTTGCCTTGATATTCAGCCGGCGCTCGCCCAGCGGGCTGGGGTGGGCCGTTATACCCGTGCGCTGGTCGAACACCTCGGCGAAAGCCGCGGTGCGGACCGGCTCCGGCTGTTTTATTTCGATTTCAGACGGCGGGGCCTAAATTTTGCCACTCCCGGCCTGGAACAGCAGGCCATTCACTGGTGCCCGGGAAGGCTTATCCAGAAAAGCTGGAAAACTTTGCATTGGCCGTCCTTCGACCGGCTGGCGGGGCGCGCGGACGTCTATCACTTCCCCAATTTCATTATTCCGCCGTTAACCTACGGCCGTACGGTGGTCACAATGCATGACGGCAGTTTTCTGCGTTATCCAGCCATGGCCGAGGCCAAAAATCTGGCCTATCTTAAGACCCGTATAGCTGACACTGTCCGGCGTGCCGATGCCATTATTACAAATTCGCGCTTCAGCACGAGGGAAGTTGTCGAGCTTTTGCACGCGGACCCAGCCAAGGTGTTTTCCATCCCGCTGGGCGTGGCGGATCACATTTGCCCGCCGGACCAGACGGCGGTGGCCCGCCTGCGCCGGGAGCGCGGCCTTGCGCGACCCTACCTGCTGACGGTCGGCACGCTTGAGCCGCGCAAAAACATGGCTTTCCTGGCAGATGTTTTTGAAGCGATGTCCGCTTTTGACGGTGACCTGGTGATTGCCGGTATGCGTGGCTGGAAATACGAGCCGATCTTGGAGCGCCTGCGCGCCTCACCGCGTGCCGCCGCCATTCACTACCTGGAATATGTCAATGACAACGAGCTCCCGGCGTTATATGCGGGTGCCGAGTTGTTTATGTTTCCTTCAATATACGAGGGGTTCGGATTTCCACCGCTGGAGGCCATGCTGTGCGGCGTGCCCGTGCTCGCTTCGACGGCCGGCTCGTTGCCGGAAGTATTGGGCGAGGCCGGGCGATTGATCGCTGAGTTTGATGCCGAGCGCTGGGCCGCGGAAGCCCGGCGCCTGCTGGCGGATAGCACCGTGCGTCGCGCAATGATCGCAAAAGGCCGTGCCTGGGCCCAGCGCTATACCTGGCGTGAAACAGCCCGCCAAACCTGGGAAATTTACCGAAAGGTGGCCGGATGAAGATCGGCATTGATGCACGTTGGATTTTCAAGGAACTTTCGGGTATTGGTTCCTATACCCGTGAACTTATCCGGCATTTGGCATGTTTGGAGCGTGCGCATGAGTTCGTGGTTTATTTCAGCGACCCGGCCATGCGTGACCGGACCATGGCGGAGACCGACCTGCACCGTGCGCCTAATTTCAGCACGGGCCTTTTGCCTTTTGGCCTGTTTTCTGTCCGTAACCAGCTGCAACTGCCCAGCCTGCTGGCGGAAGCCGCCCTGGATGTCTTTCATTCCCCGAACTATATGATTCCACTGCGCGCGTTTCCCCGCGGAAAGCCAGGGCGCATTCGTTGCGTGACGACCATTCACGATCTGATCCCGCTGATGTTTCCCGCTTACGCGCCGCGTGCCTGGAAGCGGCGGTTTTTCCCGCTGTACCGCTGGCTCATGCACGAGGTGGCCGCGCGTTCGGATCTGGTCCTGACCGACAGCCGTTCCGCACGGGACGATGTGGTTCATCATTTGTGCCTGCCGCCGGAGCGGGTTCTGGCGATTCCGTTGGGCGTCGAGTCGCGGTTTCAGCCTCGGGCACGGAAGGATGCCGATGCCACGGGCTGGACGCCAGGCGGCGCCGGGTCCGGACTGACCATCCTTTGGGTGGGCCGGGCCGATCCGTATAAAAATTTGGTTGGTTTGATTGAGGCTTTTGCCACCCTGCGTAAGCAATACAAACTGTCGGTAGAGTTGCGTATTGTGGGTCCTAAAGACCGGCGTTATCCGGAGGCAGCCCGTTGTGCCGCCAGTTTAGGTGTTGCCGATGCGATAATGTGGCTTGGCTATCTGAGCGATGATCGCCTGTTGGGCGAGTACCAAGCTGCCGATGTTTTTGTCCAGCCATCGTTGTATGAAGGGTTTGGCTTGCCGGTGCTGGAAGCTTTTGCCTGCGGCACGCCGGTCATCTGCAGCAACAAAGGGTCGCTTCCGGAAGTTGCTGGCGGTGCGGCGCTGATCGTTCAACCGCAGGACACAGTCGGCCTTGCCGATGCTCTGCGGCGGGTGCTAATCGATGGTAGTTTGGCGCGGGACATGCGTGAACGTGGTCTTCGGCAAGCGCAGAAATTTACCTGGGCAGCCACGGCGCGTATGACCATGGCGGCCTATCAACAAGCGGCGGCGTTATGACGGCATCAGCCGAACAGTTAAATCGTCAATCCTGCATGACACAGGACAGTTTGGCAGCGGGTCCTGCCATCGGAGAAACAGGAATTTTTAACTTGCCCGGACGGGTTATCCTGGCCCATGACTGGTTGACCGGCATGCGTGGCGGGGAGCGCGTGCTGGAAGTCTTGTGCCGTTTATTTCCGCGGGCGCCGATTTACACTCTTATCCACAATCCGGCGGCGGTTTCGGAAGTCATCAACGCACATCCGGTGAGGACCTCCTGGCTCCAGCACATGCCGGGCATCCGGCAGCACTACCGCTATTTTTTACCGTTTTTCCCAGGTGCCATTGAGCGCCTGCAACCGACTGCCGCGGACCTGCTGATCAGCACTAGCCATTGCGTGGCCAAGGGGTTGCGCCCGCCCAAAGGCGCCCGGCACCTTTGCTACTGTTTTACCCCCATGCGCTATGCCTGGCTGTTTTACGAAGAATATTTCGGAACAAATCCGCTTAAAAAAAAGGCGCTAGCTCCGTGCCTGGATCGTTTGCGCGCCTGGGACCGTGCGGCCTGTGACCGCGTAGACCACTTTGTCGCCTTGAGTGGTCACGTGCAGAAACGTATCCTGGAATTTTACGGGCGCCAGGCCGATGTGGTGTATCCGCCGGTCAATACATCATTCTGGACACCGGCCGCGCCGGAAAGCGCCGGTGTCGACGCACCTGGGCGGAGCGTTGCGGTGGAGCCTGGCGCTTTATGCTTCACGCACAACGCGCAATGTGCTTCTGGCGCTTATGACCTGATTGTTTCCGCGCTGGTGCCGTATAAAAAAATCGATCTGGCCGTGCGGGCGTATAACCACCTGGGATACCCGCTGAAAATTGTAGGCACGGGCACGCAATTGAACCCGTTGCGCCACATGGCGGGCGAGCATATTGAATTTTTAGGACGGCTAAG
The DNA here is from genome assembly GCA_964469675.1 of uncultured Verrucomicrobiota bacterium. Classification (GTDB taxonomy): domain Bacteria; phylum Verrucomicrobiota; class Kiritimatiellia; order JAAZAB01; family JAAZAB01; genus VSJD01. The sequence continues at coordinate 3,020 of CAYYBV010000086.1, read as the reverse complement.
CGACGAGCGCATTCGCGATTTGTATCGTCATTGCCGCATGCTGGTTTTTCCCGGTGAGGAGGATTTCGGCATTGTGCCGGTGGAGGCCCAGGCCTGCGGCCGGCCGGTAGTGGCTTATGGTGTCGGGGGCGTGCGGGAAACGGTCATTGACGGCCAAACGGGGGTCTTTTTCCGCGCCCAGACCGAAGCAGATCTGCTGGCCGCCGTTGAGCAGGGTGCGGCGACCAGTTGGGATTCCGTTGCCATCCGGGCCAATGCCGTGCAGTTTGGTGAGGCTAATTTTACCAGTGGCCTGATCAAGAGCATTGCCCGATGCATGCAAGTCTAATCGCGTCGCCGGCACAATCTGCTTATGAACTATCGTAATTCTTATTCATTTGCGCCGGGCCTGACGCCGGCAGTCCGATTTTTGCTGATCGGCACGGCGGCCGTTTTCGTCTTGCAGGCCATTGCGGACCAGCTGACCAGCGGCGCTTTCACGTTCCTTTTCAGCCTGAGCCTTGCTGGTTTACATCGCCTGGATCTCTGGCAACCGGCGACCTATCTGTTCCTGCACGGCGGGCTCTGGCACCTGATTCTGAACATGCTGGGCTTGTTTTTCTTCGGGCCGGAAACGGAGCGAACGATTGGCACACGGCGTTTCCTGGCACTGTATTTTAGCTGTGGTATCCTGGCTGGGTTGGGCTGGATTTTGATCAGCGGCACATCGGCCAGCCACTGTCTGGGCGCCTCGGGCGCGATTTTTGGCGTTCTGGGTGCGTTTGCAGGATTGTTCCCGCAAAAGCCGGTGACCTTGCTCGTCTTTTTTGTGATCCCCATCAGCCTGCGCGCGCGGACACTAGCCGTGATCCTTGGTCTTTTCAGCCTGCTGGCCATTATCAGTCAGCCGGGCCAAATTGCCTATGCGGCACATCTGGTGGGCGGACTGGCCGGTTATCTGTATGGCGCCAATGTGGGGCGTGGAGCCTGGTCCCTTGATCCGCGCCAGTGGTGGAACGATTTGCATTGGCTCTGGCAACGGCGTAAGTTCAAGGTCTTACGCGGGGCCGGCCGGGACTGGGAAGCCAAGACAGGGGCGCCGCCCTCGTCGCAGGAAGTAGACGAGGTTTTAGCCAAAATATCCAAGTGGGGCCTAGCCCGGTTGACTCCGCGTGACCGGGATATATTGGAACGGGCCAGCCGGAGGAAATAAAGGCTGAAGGTATAGTATAATAACAAGAGGTAACCATGATGAAGAAGTCCCTAGGTTGCATTCTTGGCGTTCTTCTTGGGTTTTTTTTACCCTGGAGAGGGATGGCGGCAGGCATTACTACCAATGTATCCCGGCCGTCCGGGGATACGAGTAAAATAAAGGAATTAAATATGAAAATCAGTGAACATCGCAGCGGCGCCTGGTCGTCAGGATTAACGGATGAGGAAAAAGCGACACTTTTTACGCTTGCCCAAGACACTCTGACTTGGTGTGTGAATAAACGTAAAGAATCTTTCCCGATCGAGTCCTACAAGATCACGCCCAAACTCAAGGTGAATACCGCCACATTTGTGACGCTCAAGATCCGCGGAGATCTGCGCGGTTGTATCGGATCATTGGTTCCAGTGGAACCATTGTATCTTTCGGTGCACCATAATGCCGTAAATGCGGCCATGCATGATCACCGTTTCAGCCCGGTTCGGAGCGCCGAGCTGCCGGACATCACCGTGGATGTTTCCGTCTTGAGCCCGATCCGGGATATTCCCGGTTTGGATGCCTTCAAGTTGGGCCAGCACGGAATTATCTTGGGTGTGGGCCAGGCGCGCGCAGTGTTCCTGCCGGAAGTGGCCACTGAACAGGGTTGGACCAAGGAAGAGACGCTTGCATATCTCAGCCAGAAGGCCGGGCTTTCCGCCGATGCCTGGCGCAAGGGCGCCAAGTTTCAGGTTTTTGAAAGCGTTGTGCTGTCACTGGAAAAATAGGGTATGCTTCAGGGTTTAGCAGCCTGCCCGTAGTCATCGCGCCATTATAATCCTGCCACTATGGCGTGTCCCACCCGAAGCGCCCGGCGCTCTATCCCGCATATGGCGTACAATCAGTCTTGAAGTTCAATCGTGTTGTGCTATAATCATTTCTGGAAAGGAATTGGCTTTCCCATGAACCGCCCAGCAATGGCAATCTGCCGGATAGACCTGCCCGCTATCCTGTTAACCGGCTTATGGATTCAACTGTCCATCCGGTTGTTGGATCTTCTGCTGCCGGATTCCATTATGCGTGTGCGACGGTATCTGGCCCAAGGTTGGATTTTCGCGCTCGCCGGACTGCTGGGCGCGTTTCTGCCTGCAAGCACAACGGCGGCAGGCCAGGTTGTGCGCGTGGGAATCTACCAGAACAGTCCGAAGGTTTCCATACCTGCCTCGGGACAGCCCGAGGGAATCTTTGTCGATCTGATCGAAGCCATCGCCAAACGCGAAGGCTGGTCGCTGAAATACGTGCCCGGGACCTGGTCAGAGGGGCTTGATCGGCTGGCGGCGGGCGAAATTGAACTCATGCCCGATGTGGCCTATACCCGACAGCGCGCCGAGATATACGCCTTCCACAGCGAGCCGGTTTTGTCGGATTGGTTCCAGATATATGTCCGGCACGGGAGCGGCATTCGTTCCTTGCTGGACCTTGCCGGCAAACGTGTCGCGGTGTTGGAGCGTTCAATACAGCAGGCGGCTTTTGAACAAGCCCATATCGGATTCGATCTGGACGTAAAAATCGTATACATTTCGCGCCCTGGTGCAAGGCCAGGTGGATGCAATCATCTGCCATCGCTTTCACGGAGCCAGGCATGCCAGCGCAAATAACATTGAAGAAACCGCCATCATTTTTAGTCCGACGCGGCTGTTTTTCGCGGCACCCAAGTCGGGAAACCCTGCGGTGCTCGAAGCCATTGACAGAAATCTGGCCCGGTTCAAGAAAAATTCGAACTCAATTTACTACCAGTCTCTGCGGCGCTGGACCTCCGAGGATATTAAGGCCGGGATTTCGCCGGGGCTCAAGG
>CAYYBV010000085.1:0-8310 GCA_964469675.1 uncultured Verrucomicrobiota bacterium | reverse complement strand
GAATATCCAACTTGCCGCTCTTAAATAATTTTACACATAATTCTTGACGATGCCGGGTGAACGCATGGCTGCGCGAATTTTGGGATGCGCGGCGGAAGCTGGATAAAAGTGATGGCGGATCAACGCATCCACAAACAGATTTTGCGATGCCGCCAGTGCCCGGCAATCATGCCTGTTTGGTGTAAATCAAACTGCTTGCCGGTCGCCACATTCCGCGGGTGCTTTATTTTTGGGCTATGGCACGCGGGGCAAGGATGCAAAGCGATGGCGGGTTGACCATTTTAAGCGTGTTTGGGTTGAACGCATATCCAGATCCAGGTCTTCGGTCTGTCCAAGATTAAAGCTTTCCAGCTTCAGGTCCGGCAGGGCCAGTGCGGCAGCGATGGCGGTCCCGATATCGCGCGGGTCAATCAACCCCCGGTTATAGCGATCCATTTTTTCGCCGTACTTGGTGATAAGCTCGCCGTCATACACGATCCAGCCTGGCCGCAAGACGGCCGTGGCGATCCCGAAATTCACGAAATAATAACGGGCAATGTTTTCCTGGAAAATCTTGGTCAAAACATAAAGACCATGATTGCCGGCCTTGAAATTATATGGGCCGATGCCGACTTGCGCATCGCCGGGTTCTTTTGGTGTTCGCGCGATGACCCCATGGGTGGAAATTAAAGCGGCCTTCTTGATCCCCAGTTCGCCAGCGGCATGATAAAGGTTTGCCGTTCCCTTGACGTTGATGTCAAAAGCCGGTGGCGGGATTTTATAGCCTTGCGGATTCGGCGCCATGTGACAGAGCACCATGGCATCCATGCCATTGAGCAAGCCGCGGCAAGCCGCGTAATCGGTGATGTCCGCCGGGATCATTTCCTGGCAGGCGCATTTTTTAAGCGCGGCTTCCGTATCGCCGAAAGTGACGCCGCGCACGTTGTGTTGCGCGGCTAAAATTTCCGCAATGCCACGGCCGGCGTAACCCGGGGCGCCCGTCAATAATATATTAATTTTTTTGCTCCTTAATGGCGTTGTGCATGTCTTTGGCGATGCGCGAATATCAGCGCTATCGCCGGAAACAAATCACTGCTTACAAAGTATGCCATAGCGATCTTGATCGGGCAAGCGCGATTCGATCACTGCGGTGAGGTCCTGCCAATCATTGCGCCATGTTTGTTGATTTCACGGTGTCTTCTGGTTTGCGGATGGCGGGATCGGCTGCGTCTTCCCGCACGCGGCGCTCAGCCTGCCGGCGCAATATATCCAATTCGGGCAGGCCCGTGCGCAGGCGATGATCCTCGCTTGCGCGCGCCTGCATATAGGTGTCCCAAAATACGCGTGCCCGGCGCTCATTTGCCGCGGCATTGGCCGAGTCACCAACGGCCTTTTGTTGACAAGCCTGGAATAACAATCCTTCTATTACGGCGACGGCGTCCGGCGGCGACAGATCAAGAGCGTTTGTCTGGATTGAGGCGAAGTTGGCGCTGATGAAATTATCATAACTTATGGTCTGGTCAAAATCGGGATACTTACGGAGTGTCTGCTGGTGAATCGCGCGGGCTTGTTTATCGCGTCCATAACAGTGCAGGATGAAAATGGCTTCCCCCATAAAATTTGCATAAACCGTGCGAAAGAGCGGCGTTTCGTGGCGGGCGATGACGGTATCATAAGTTTTCATTATCTGCGGGAGCAGGTCAAGCCTGGGGGTGGTCACGTATAGGTCGGTTGTCGGGTTGAAATCCAGGCGTCCTTGACGGAACGCCGCCGCAAGGCACTGGAGCATCATCTGGTCGCAAGCTTGAGCTGCTGCCACGGGTGTACCGGAATGATCCCATGCGGCCTGATGTCCGCGCCAAGCCCAATAAAGCGCATGTGTTTCCGGCAAGCGCCAGTCGAAAGGGCCGTATTCAGCATCCAGTTGCCGCATGCGTGCCGGATCAAGTTTTAATTCTTCGCGCAGGTTCTGTAGTTTGGCTGAGTCCGACGGCGCCATAGGTGACCGGGGATTGTGGTTCGGTTCAGGTTCCAGCCGCGCTCCATGGAGCGCGGCCTGCATGGTTTCGGCCAGCCGGCGTCTGTAAAAGAGATGGGCCGAATCCATGATGTACCCGATTTTGTGCTGGTATAGCCAGCCGAGTTCCTTGTACAGTTTCGGGTTGCGGGGGTTATAGCGGAGTCCTTCATCCCGCAAAAGCCGTATGCCGTTACTAATCCAGCGCCATCGGTTTTCGGCGTCGGGAAATAGAACGCTGATATTATAAGCCATATTCCAGGCCTGAAAAGCCCACACGGTGATGAAGTGGGGCTCCAGCTTGGTAATCCAGTCCGCCAGTTGGACGATTTCAAATATCCGGCCTTCCTCTTGCAGGTGGATTGTGCGGATCCAGAGCAGATCGGCGATCAGCCCACGAAACCCGCCCAGGGCTACGGTGGTGAAAGCCATGAGCGGCGGCGCATTCTCCAGCGGGGCGGGGGGGAGTAACTGATGCCGCGCCCGGTAATCCCACAGTTGCTCATGCAAGCGCGTGGCGCCCCATAGGCCGAGCAGGGCCGTCAGCAGTAAAAATATTGTTGTTACCTTTTTCATTGAAGTTTAAATCGGCAATTCTCAAGACGTTTTACCACGGATATCACGGATGACTGATTTTAACCAGCCATGAAACCGCTTGATTGTCTGTGTCTTTAAGCATGATCCAGGCCATTCGTGTTGCCGGGGTTAGTGGTTGCAAGTCAAAAATCAAGTTGCCGCCAAACCCATTTCGCGCCGGCTGAATATCCAGATACCCAGCACGGCCAGCGTGCCACCATAGCCCAAAGCCATTACCGCCCAAGCCATCCCCACCAGCGTCCATGGGATAAACGCACCTGTCGGTAAAAAGTTCAGGGGTTCGAACTTTGCCAGCGGCGGCGTGATAAAATGAGCCAGCTGGACAATGCCATTGGTTATGGAATTCAATAGGCCAGCCAGCCAGTCCGGAGCCAAATCCCATTCGGCCATCAGCGTCTCAGTGCCTATCCAGCCGCTCAGGCCGGTGATAAACAGCAAAGCGAAGGCCGTGAACACGGCGACGGGAAATGAAAACAGCGCGCCGATGGTTAATCCCAATGCAGTAAAAAACGTCAGCCGCGCCAGGATCAGCAGGAGGGCGCGGATAAAATTGCTTTCGAAACCGCTGGCGCGGATCAGTAATTGCGCGCCGTTATCTGAAGCAAACAGAACCGTGGCGGGTGCCGCCGTTTCCACGTTTTGGTAGGTGATCAGCAGGCGTTGCCCCGGCATGGCCGGAGGCAGTTTCAGTGTATGGTCGACATGCGGGGTGTAGGCGCCCAGCGTGCGATGGGGGGCGCCGGTATTATCCGTACCAATCAGCCATAGGCCGGTTACCGGCGTTTGGCGTTCAAACCGTGATGCGGCGAATTGAAATTGCAGAAAGGGTGCATCATGTGGCCGGATGTGTGCGGGAACGCGGAAGATCCAGGATTGCGTTGCGCCCGGCGGGACGGCGAACATTGTGCGTCCCGCACCTGATTTTATGTTGGGCTGTTCGGGGGCGACCAGGCGGTGCGCCGTTAAAATTTCTTCGCGCAGGCTGACGCGCTCGGCGGCCGAAATCACGGCGTCGCGTGTGGTCCAGCGCAGGAGCCCATAGATCAGGCCGCCGGCCAGGCCCAAGATTACCAGGTTGATCGTCATCAACCCCAGCCATTTGCCGAGCCAGATTTCGAAGGTATGCACCGGTTTGGTGACCAGCACGTGCATCTGGCGGCCGGCGACTTCCAGTGAAATGGCTCCGGCGGCGGACCATGCGGCGGTGATGGAAAGCAGCGTCATGGTCAGGCCGAAAGCGTAGTGCATAAACAATTGCGTCTGGCCGGCCGCCGTGCCGTCACTTTTAATCACGAACGGCAATCCGGCGATGCAGATCACGACCATGGCGATCAGCAGGACGAAAACCCGCGAACGCATGGCCGTGCGCAGGGTCAATCCGGCTATGGCAATTATTTTTGAGGGCATGACAGATAACCGGGCGTCGGCTGAAAGCAGCGATGCGTGTTAAGCGTTCAGAGTCATCAGCCTTTCTTTAGAAATTCGGCTACGCCTGCGGCCGGCGCAACACCGGTTGGCTTCGCTGGCTCCGGCCGGACCTGGCCGACGGTTTCGATGAAAAATTGCTCCAGGGTCCGGGTAGGATGATCTATGGCGGCGTCCGCGCCCGTTTCGCGGCGGAGCATTTGAAGAATGGCTTGCAGGCGGTCGGGGGCCAGGGATGGGAAGGTCAGCCGGCAACGATCGGGCTGTTCGAGCAAATCGCGGACCCGGCCCTGGACCAGGATGATGCCATTGTCCATGATGGCCACGCGGTCACAGACGTGTTCGACATCGGCCAGGAGATGCGAAGAAAGGATCACGGTTTTACCGCGCCGGGCCAAAGTCAGGATCAGGTCCTTGAACTGGCGACAGCCGACAGGATCAAGCCCGGCGGTCGGCTCGTCCAAAACGATCAGGTCTGGATCGTTAATCAATGCCTGGGCCAGGCCGACGCGGCGGGCCATGCCCTTTGAAAATTCACCCACGGCCCGGTGCTGGGCGTGTTGAAGCCCGGTCATTGCGATAAGCTGGTCAATACATTCTTTACGTACGGCTTGGCGGAGGTTGAACAGCCGTCCGTAAAAATTAAGGATTTCGCGCGCGGTAAGGTAGGGGTAGAGACAGGATTCTTCCGGCAGGTACCCGATGCGCGCCTTGGATGCGACATCCTGCGGCGTGCGGCCGAATACCGCGAGCGTTCCATGGGTGGGGGTCAAGAGGCCGAGGATCATGCGCAGCGTGGGGGTTTTGCCAGAGCCGTTGGGGCCCAGCAGGCCGAACACTTCGCCCGCCTGGACGTCAAACGCAATAGCGTTGACCGCGCGGACCTTTGGGCGGTGCCAGAAATCACGGAATATCTTGGTTAATCCTTCGGCGTGGATTACGTTTTTGGCCGCAAAACGGGAAGCGTCTGCGGTGATATGTTGCGGTTGCATGATGGGCCTGAAGGTTGCGCTGATTTACGGTTTTATGTAGTCCCAGTATTTTAATTGGTGCCTGCCATGTGCGCGCATCGCCGCTTGATTAATGGCGATGTGTGTCATTATCGGTTTTTGCAACACGATGCGTGCCCCGCTGCGATTTCAGGAAGCGGCTCCGTACCTGTCAGGGCAAGGGAAACTTGTCGGTCAGGGCGATGACCTGCTTTTTGATGGCGGCGAGCTCATCGGCATTGTTGATGTTGCGCAAGGCTTGTACGATCCATTTGGCGATTAATTTCATTTCTGGCGCCTGCATGCCCCGGGTGGTGACAGCCGGTGTGCCGATGCGGATACCAGAGGTAATAAAGGGGCTCTTGGTGTCGAACGGAATCATGTTTTTGTTGACGGTGATGCCGGCCAGGTCCAGGGCGGCGGCGGCATCCTTGCCGGTCACATTCATGGGGCTGAGGTCTACCAGCATCAGGTGGTTGTCGGTGCCGCCGGATACGATGCGCAGAGCTGCCGCCTTCAATGTTTCGCAAAGCGCCTGGGCGTTGCGCACAACCTGTTCCTGGTAGGTTTTGAACGCAGGCTGCAGGGCCTCGTGGAAACAAACCGCCTTGGCCGCGATAACGTGCATGAGCGGGCCCCCTTGGAGCCCTGGAAAAATCTGGTGGTCAATATCATGGGCGAAACGCGCCTGGCAGAGAATTACCCCGCCGCGCGGCCCGCGCAGAGTCTTATGTGTCGTGGTGGTTACAAATTCGGCATGCGGCACCGGGCTGGGATGATGCCCCGTGGCTACCAGTCCGGCGATGTGCGCCATGTCCACCATCAAGTAAGCGGAGACACTATCGGCAATTTTACGGAATTGCTTGAAGTCAATGATTCGCGGATAGGCGCTGGCGCCGGCGACGATCAGTTTGGGCTGGTACTTTTTGGCCAGGGCGGCGATGGCGTCGTAATCCAACTGCTCCGTGGTTTGGCTGACGCCGTAATGCATCACATTGAACAGTCGCCCGGAAACGTTGGTTTTCATGCCGTGAGTCAAGTGTCCGCCCGCGCTGGGATCCATGGCCAGGATGCGATCGCCCGGCTGGAGCGTTGCCAGGTACACGGCCAGATTAGCGGAAGAGCCACAATGGGGTTGGACATTTACATGGTCGGCGCCAAACAGCTGCTTGGCGCGGTCAATGGCCAGGCGCTCGGCCTCGTCCACGCATTTACAGCCGTTGTACCAGCGTTTGCCGGGATAACCTTCCGCGTATTTATTGGTCAGTAACGAGCCGGTGGCCTCTTGAATGGACTGGCTAACATAATTTTCAGAGGCGATTAATTCGAGGTTTTCGCTCTGCCGCGCGGCCTCGCTGCGCAGCACGGCGTAAATTTCAGGGTCGTTCTCATAGACGTCAATCGGGTCCACGGTATTGCAAGAATATTTGTTGATTTTGCTTACCCGCCGGTGATGGCGCTCACCGGAATCAAAATCTTCGTGCAGCCAGGCGGTCACGATGGCCTGGGCTTCGGCGATTGTGACCAGTTCGCCGCCGAGGGCCAGGACATTGGCGTTGTTATGGGCGCGGGCCATTGTGGCCATGCGCGGATTTAGGCACAGCGCGGCGCGCACGCGTGGGAATTTGTTAGCCACGATGCTTACGCCTATGCCGGTGGTGCAAATAACAATGCCTTGGTCCACCAGCCCCTGGGACACATTGGCCGCGACGAGCGCAGCCATGTCTGGATAATCCACCGGATCCCTGCTGAAACAGCCGACATCCTCAATCTGGACCGATTGTTTGGCCAGGAAGTCCTTGATGGCTTCCTTCATTTCAAAACCGCCGTGATCGGAGCCTATAGCAATTTTCATAATCATATTCTGCTTCCCAGCCGTGGAATATTTGTACAGCTACCTGGTCACATTCCGTCCCCCGGCATAAGATTTCATGTATAAAATCAAGCCTGGCAATGCGGTCGCGATCTCGTTGCGGATTGTCCGGTACTGGACTTTTGTTCCGCCCAGCGGGTCCTGAATATCGCCGCCGCTCCGGCAGCGATTAAAGGATTTTAACAAGTAAATCCGGTCCTGCGCTTCCGGAAACCGGCGTTTAAGTTCCAGCGCATGTGTTGATGTCATTACCACAATCAAAGTGGCGGCGTCAATGATATCTTTGGTTATAACCCGGCTGCGGTGTGGCGTCAAATCAATGGCTTGTTCCCGAAGGACCTCGATGGCCGGTGGGCTGGCCGCCATGCCGTTGTCTGTGAAAAGGCCTGCCGAGCCGATTTGCCAGGGAGTCAATTTTCCCAGCTGGTGGCGCAGGAGATATTCCGCCATGGGGCTCCGGCATACGTTGCCGGTGCAGATGAACAGGATATAGGGTTTATGATGGCACATGGCGATTAGACTTGTTTTAGAAAATATTCAGGCGGCTGGTTTGGCTGATACCAGCCGTATTTTTTTGGTGTTGATTATGAATAAAGGTGAAATTAGGCCCCCAGTCCCCGTCTATGTTTGGCGTCGGTATTATGTTTTTGAGGCTTGCATAGCATAGCCACAACCTCGGCAATTTGAGCGCCGGGAATAGCGCCCTCTCGCAGGATGTCACACCGGTCAGGCCATATTTTAATTACGGTGCTTGGCATACCACCCGGTGCGGGACCCGCATCCAGTGCCAGCTCGACCGCAGCGCCCAGCGCCGTGGCAGCCGCGACGGCTGTCAATGCCGGCATTGCCCCGCTCAGGTTGGCGCTGGTCACGCACAAGACGCCGCGCATGGCCTTTAGAATAGCCAGTGTGACCGGATGATTGGGAACGCGGAAACCTTTCCAAGTATTGCCGGTCTTGAGCACCATGGTCAATGCGCCTGGCCAGTAAAGCTTGGCCAATGCATGACCGATAACCCCCAGTTCCGCCTGTGCGGCCTCCACTTGCCGGCTATCGGTGGCCAGCAAGGTTATCGGTTTGTTAGTTGGCCGGTGTTTAACCCGGCAAAGACGCTCTGCCGCTCCGTCCGCCCCCAGTGTGCCCGGGTCAGCAGCCACGCCGTACACGGTGTCGGTGGGCAGAATCACCAGTGCGCCCTGGCGTAAAGCATAAACCACCTTGTCCACGATACACGCATCGGGGCGCTTGGTGGGTGAGCATGGGATTATACGGGGAGCTTTCAACTTGGCACCTTAATTTTGCATCGCATTAGTTTGCCGCAGATGCGAGGCGCGAAGGGCGTCGCTGTATAAGCATACTGCAAGCCCTTTGCAACGAAGCAGATGCGGCAAAATCATGCGACCGTCTTTTCCGGCGTGCCCGCCGTAGCC
>CAYYBV010000084.1:0-8327 GCA_964469675.1 uncultured Verrucomicrobiota bacterium | reverse complement strand
ACCAATACCAAGGTGGCCGTGGTAATGCTTACCGCCTATACCGCGGACAAGCAGATCAAGACCGCGGCCAAACTGGGTATTGAAGCTTTTGTGCCCAAAATAAGCGGCTATGCGGACACGCACGCCTATGTCAAAACCGTGCTGGAAACGATTGCGCGCAAATTATGCAGCGTTTGACTTTCTGGTGGCAAAACCGGCTTTTAAAGAGATGTTTGCCCATGAATGATTATTTTAAAAATCCTTTATATCGCCAGGCCTTCTTCGAGGATACCGACCGCATCATGGCCGGGTTCCAGAATGATTTTAAGCTTTTAAAATCAGGTCCATTCAGCCGGGATATACTTAAAAAAGCTCACCGTTATGCGCACAGTCTCAAAGGCTTAACCGCGATGATGGAGCTTCATGACGCCAGGCAAATTGCAGCGGGCTTGGAGTCACTCACCGGGCGCATGTTAAAAAACAACCTGGCCGGGCTTGACGAAAACTCGCGGCGCGAAATTCAAAACGGCTTTGATAAAATCGGCGAAATGATGCGGCATTTGAAAAATACGGTGGCCGGCAGGCCGCCGGATGAGGCGTAACTTTGCATTGCCCTGGCTCGATCCCCTCCGAACAGGGTGGCGCCTATGCGCTCGGTCTAACTCTGGAAATGCCTTTAATCGGCAAGTCAGCGCCACGTTAAAAATTATCAGCGTTAAAAGCCAGGCATTGTTTGGTTTAGGATACGGCGGCATTTCTCAAGTAGGCTTCCATGGTTTGGATGCCATCCGGCGTGCCCATGTCCAGGAGCGGAGGCTCCGCCAAAAAGACGCCCAGTCGGCCAGTCGCACACAAGGCGGGAAACACATCGGTTTCCAGGGATGCCGTTTTGCCCGGGCTCAATACGTTTAACAGTGAGCGGCGGGCCAGGTACACGCCGCCATTGATCCAGCCGCCGGTATGCGCGGCCTTCTCACGGAAGGCGGTTATGCGTTGACGCTCGTCGAATTCCACGGTGCCGTAACGGCCCGCGGCCTCAACGCGCGTGATTGCCAAAGTGCTGAGCGTGCCTGGCGCCCGGCCGGCGCGCGCGAGCGCTTGGAAATCAAGGTTCGGCATCAGGCTGTCCCCATTCAAAATCAGGAATGGATCCGTGCGGATAAACGGTTCCGCGTATTTCAGGCCGCCTCCGGTGCCCAGGGGGGCGGGTTCGACCGAAATCGTGAGCTTGCTCCTTGACGGGTGCGCCGCCAACCAGTCGCCGATGGCTTGGGACTTATAACCGGCGGCCAGATGTGCGTCGCCAATGCCGTGCCGTGCCAGCCAGGCCAATTGGCGTTCCAGAAAAGGTTGGCCGGCGACCGGCACCAGCGCTTTTGGCCGGTCGGGATATAATCCCTGCAACCTTGTGCCTTTGCCGCCCAGTAAGATGATCGCCTGCATGCTCGAAAACTGGAAGAATGATAAATAGTGGGTGGTTAATTTGAAATAATTGCTATGCAGCTGCCGGCCTACAGGTTGGAAAACTGCCGGCGCCGCACGATCTGATACCCCTTGATCAGTTCAGCGATGCCTTTGGCAAGCGACCATTGCGGTTTAAAGCCGGTAGCTTCGATTTTGGCGTTGCTGACCATGTAGTCGCGTTGGTCGGGATCCTTGCCGATGGGCGCTTCCATGATGGTAAAATCCGGAACCTGTTTTTTAATTTCCAGGCACAGCTCCATCTTGGAAAGGTTGGCGTCGCTCAAACCCACGTTGTACGGCTCGTTCTGCAGGCGGCTGAAATTATCGAGCGCGTGCACGAATGCGTTGGCGATATCGCGCACATGAATGTAATTGCGCTTGAAGTGCGCTTCGAACAGCACGATAAAACGATCGGTAACGGCGCGGTAGGTGAAGTCATTGACCAGCAGGTCCAGGCGCATGCGCGGGCTGGCGCCGAAGGCCGTGGCCAGCCGTAAGGAGATGCCATGCCCGGAGTTCAAGAGATGCTGCTCCAGCTCAACTTTCAGCCGGCCGTATAACGAGATGGGCCGCAAGGGTGATTTTTCCGTGCACGCCCCCGTCGTGCCGATGCCGTAGCCGCTGTTCGTGATTGGCAGAATAAAAGCCTGATTGCGGCTGCTCGTGTCCAGAAGCGCCTTGACCGCCTCAAGATTAATGCTGCGCGCCTCCAATGGGTTTTGGGCGCAAACCGGCGCGCCGACCAGGCAAGCCAGCGGGATGACCGCGTCGGCCTCCGCCAGCAGCGGGCGCATCAGCTCCATGTTCCGTACGTCGCCGCGTACCACGGTCAGGGCCGGCATCTGGCAGCAGTCCAAAAGCGAGGTCTGCTGATACATGAAATTATCAACGGCCGTCACGGCATGACCGCGCCGGAGCAGTTCCGGCACGAGCACGGAGCCGATGTAACCGGCGGCGCCGGTGACCAGTATTTTTTTTATTGCAACCGTGGCGCTCATAAAGGAATATAAACATAACAACACGTTGGGCGCTTGTCAACGAACGAAGCACACGAGCCGGGAACAACAAATAGGATTAATCATGATTAAGGCGAAAATTATCGGAGCGGGCGGCTACGGCGGGGTCGGGATTATCGAGCTGTTGCTGGGCCATCCCCAAGCTGAAATTGCCTGTCTGGTGGATGTTGAAAACGTGGGCGCTCCCTTCAGCAGCATGTATCCGCATTTGACCGGATTCTGTGACCTGCCGATCGTGGCGGCATCGGACGCCAGGGCGCACGCGCCGGTGGATGTCACCTTTATGGCCACGCCGGATGGGGTTGGCATGCAGCTGGCCCCCGCGGAATTGGCGGCCGGCGCCAAGATTGTTGATTATAGCGGCGACTTCCGTTTCAATACGCCCGAAAGTTATGCCGACTACGCCTCGCGGATTGGCCGTAATCCCAAACATGCCGCGCCGCAGTTGCTGGCGGAAGCGGTCTATGGGCTGGCGGAATTACATCGGCCGGAATTGAACGGCAAAACGCGGGTGGTGGGCAATCCTGGTTGTTTCGCGGTAAGCTGTATTTTGGGCCTGGCCCCAGCCGTTAAATCCGGCCTCGTGCGGCTGGAAAGCCTGATTTGCGATTGTAAGACGGGGGTTTCCGGCGCCGGCAAGAAGCCCAGCGCCGGTTTTCACTATCCCGCGCGCTACGATCACATGAATGCCTACAAGCTGGCTGGCCACCAGCATGTCTGTGAAATTGAACGGGAACTTGGTCGGCAAGCCGGCCGGCCCCTGCAGGTGACATTTACGGCCCAGGTTGTGCCGATCTGCCGGGGCATCATGTCAGTGCTTTATGGCGAACTGATGCCCGGGGTGAAGCCCGCGGATGTGCAGGCGGCCTACCGAGCCTTTTACCCGGCTGGCGGGTTCGTTCGCCTTTTTAACCGTGATGCCGCTGTCGGGAGCGCCCATGTGCGGGGCACCAATTACTGCAACCTGATTGTGGATGTGGATGAGCGCACCCATAAACTGCGGGTGATCGCGCACATTGACAACCTGCTGAAAGGCCAGGCCGGGTCGGCCCTGCAGAATATGAATCTGCTCTTCGGCCTGCCGGAAAAAACCGGGCTTAACCAGCCGGGGAAATACCCGTAGCGCTATTTTCGATTTACGATTGCCGATTTTTGATTTTGGACCGGACTGCTCATTTTTAACCGGTGCAATTGCTGAATGACAGCATGTAGGTATGCGGGCCAATGCCGCCGGAATTTCCATGATCAGCGCAATATGACGGTAACCCGGAATATGTCCCCAATCGGCAATCGAAAATCTAAAATCGAAAATTCTTCCTACCACCTGGTTGGCTTGGCGGGTGTCGGCATGAGCGCCCTGGCACAGGTCCTGCTCGCCCAGGGATGCCTGGTTTCCGGTTCCGATCGGTATCTGGATGCCGGCCGATCCATGGATGTGTTGGAAAAACTGCGCCTGGCGGGCGTCCAGCTTAATCGCCAGGACGGGAGCGGCGTGATCTCCGGCTTGACGGGCCTGGTGGTGAGCTCGGCCATTGAGGCGGATAATCCGGATCTCGCCGCTGCGCGGCGGCTGCAGGTTCCGATTCTGCATCGGGCCGAATGCCTGGCGCAATGGGCGAATGCCAAAAAGTGCATTGCCGTCACGGGCACAGCCGGCAAGACCACCGTGACCGGCCTGATCGGTTGGGCGCTCGCCCGGCTGGGCGCCGACCCCACCGTGGTCAATGGCGGGGCGCTGCTTGACTGGGTGGACCAGCGCCGGATTGGTAACGTGCGGGTTGGCCGATCAGATACCTGGGTGCTGGAAGTGGACGAAAGCGATCGCTCGCTCCTGCGTTTTCATCCGGACTGGGCGGTAATCACAAATATGTCGAAGGACCATTTTGAGCTTTCGGAAGTCCGGCATTTATTCAAGGCTTTTGCCGGGCAGGTCAAGCGCGGGGTGGTTGGTTGTTACGGTGCCGCTGCGGATGAAAAACTCCGGCTTGGTTTCAAGCCCGACCTTTCGGCGGCGGGCATTAGTTTTCAATATGGTGACGTGGCCTTCAGCCTGCCGCTGCTGGGGCGCCACAATGCCGAGAACGCCCTGCAAGCGGTCATGTTGTGCGAACGATTGGGCTACGCATTGCCGGCAATCAGCCGGGCGCTCCGCCAATTTGGCGGCATTCAGCGGCGGCTGGAGCGGGTAGGGACCAGGCGGGATGTCACGGTTATTGACGATTACGCGCATAACCCGGCTAAAATCGGGGCTGCTTGGGATGCGGTCGCGCCCTATTATCGGCGCGTCCTGGCCGTATGGCGGCCGCATGGGTTTGCGCCACTGGCCTTGATGCTTGGCGAGCTGGTCCAGACTTTTTGCGCGCGTGCCCGGCCGGCTGACATTGTTTTTATCCTGCCGGTCTATTTTGCCGGCGGCACGCCACGGCGGACGGTTACCGCGGAAACCTTGGTGAACGCGCTGGTTGAGCGTGGGGTGCGCGCCGAACTGGCCGCCAACTATGATGACCTGCTGGCGCGCCTTAAGGTTGCGGTGCAGGCGGGTGACGGGGTCCTATGGATGGGTGCGCGCGACCCGGATCTTGGTGTCTACGCGCGACGCTTCTTGGCGGAGCTTCTGTAATTCTTCGTGGGCCGTGTGGCCGGTGCTGGCGGTATAGCCCAGAAAAATTATTCCCCCGAACAAGCTCCAAACCACCGAAATCAGGTACAACATCAAGGCCAGTGGCAGGGATTGGGTTATGCCGATGCCCAGTGTTGCAAACAGCGCCACCGCCAGCCCTTCACGAATGCCCAGCCCGCCGGGAGTAATGGGCAGGGCCGCGATGGCCAGGATCAGCGGGATGACTGTAAGATACGCAATCAGCCCCAGGTGGATCTGGAAACTGCGTCCCAGGCAGTAGCACTCCACGATACACAATAGATGGGCGATCAGCGAAAGCAAAATGGTTTTGAACAGGACGCCGGTTTTGCGGCGATAAAAAAAAATGGAAATAAACGTGCGCCTGAAGATCGGTCCGATGACCGCATGGTTGGCAATGCGCCTGAACAGCGGCCAGTGTTGGAAGCGATGAATATTAAAAAGCACCACCAGGCCGATGACTGTTAGCAGATTCATGCCGAGCATAATGAGCGCCGGAACATGCGTGACCGGGTGATTGATGTAAAAAGGCGCCCGCGCGAACAGCATGACCAGCGCGATGAAATCGAGCAAAACCAGGCCGATCATTCGGTCAATCAGCACGGTGGCGACCGCTTCGGTTTTCTTGTGATTTGTCTCCTGGGCGGCATAAAACGCGCGCGCCAAATCGCCCCCGGTGGACCCGAACATGAACGCGTTGAAAAACTGCCCGATAAAGAAAACGCTGAATACCCGCCCCCAAGCCATACGCAGGCCGCGTCCGTCGAGAATTATTTTCCAGCGGATCACGCCGATGTACAAGCAGACGAAACAAATCATGGCGCCGCCCAACAGCCAGGGCCAGCGGGTCAGGCTTTCACGCAGGACGGCGTTCAGGCCCTGCAGATCCATGCGTGAAAACAAGTAGGCGATAATGCCAACGCCGGCTACCAGGCGCAATAAAGCATACGGCACTTTTTTGGACAATTTCATACGCGGTGGTCAGGTGCGCAACTTGAGGACAGCCTCCGCGAGGATATCCCCGAGCGTTGCGCTCATTGGTATTTCCGGCTTCCAATGAATGTCCGTTTCAATTCGTGTTGTATCCAAAGCGGGGTGTTCGGTGTCCGGACGGTAGCGCAGGGGGTCAACTTCCACTACGGGGTGCGCGCCGCTCAGGGCGCATAGCTGCTCCAGGATTGCGCGGATGGTGACGGTCTGCCGCGAACCGAGATTATAAGCCCGTCCCGGCTGGCCATTTTCCAGCAGGCGGCGATAGGCCCGGGCCACATCGCGCACATCGGTAAAGTTGCGGCGGCTGTCCAGATTGCCGACTTTGATAATTGCCGGAGCCTGCCCGGAGGCGATGGCCGCCAATTGTGCGGCAAAGGAAGCCACTACAAAATGATGGTCCTGCCCGGGGCCGATATGATTACAAGGCCGCACAGTCATGATTTGCAGGCCATGATGCTGGGCATACATAAGCGCCAGCTGGTCGGCCGCCGCCTTGGATATGGCATACGGATTGTCCGGATCCAACAGGTCATCTTCCCGCACCGGCCGCGGGCGCGGCCGCAGACCATAAACCTCGGCGGAGCTTATGACCAGGATGCGCGCGCCGGGCGCGAGCCGGCGGCAGGCTTCGAGCAGATGCATGGTGCCCAGCAGGTTAATCGAAAAGAGCGTTTCGGGATTGAGCCAGCCTTCCGGGACAAAGGCCAGGCCGCTTAAATGCACGCAAGCCTCCGGCCGTGTTTGCGCCACCACTTCGTTGACGGCATTTTTGTCCTGGATATCGCCGCGATGCAAGTCAAAACCGGGTTTTCCGGTTGGCGGGCTGGACAGGTCGAATCCGGATACGACGTGGCCGGCCTGCTGAAGGTCATGGACCGTATGCCGGCCGACAAATCCGTTGGCGCCTGTAACGAGCACACGCATAGGAAGAAATGTAGTGATTCAGTGATTTAGTGTTTGAGCGATTTTAAAACCAGGCAATAGTAAGCGATTAACGCGATTTTTGGCGGCGCGCAAAGAGTTTGCGAAGATCTTTAATAATTCCGCCGTTACCACAATTATATTTTCGGTTCATTAGCATCCCACGGGATGCTTAGACCGTAGGCCGTGGACCGTAGACTGTAGCAAAACGAGATATATTGGCGTCGATTGTCAAAATCTCAGTTCCGGTTTTGCACATATGCATTTTGCATGTTTGAACCTACAGCCCACAGCCCAAAGTCAACAGCCCTTGGCGTCCCTATGGGACGACAGTGGTTTCGGTTTAATCCTTCTTGGCAAACTTGGACGGCAAGATTTTTTGCGCGGGCCTGTAATTCACGGGCTTGGTCCAATTTGCTCGTCAATTTTTCTTAAATCACACAATCACTCAATTTCTTCAGGTCGGCATCCACCATCATGTCCACCAGCGCGCCGAAATCCACGGCGGGCTTCCAGCCTAAAACCCGGCAAGCCTTGGAATTGTCGCCCAGCAGGTGGTCAACTTCGGCCGGGCGTATAAACTGGGGGTCCTGGACGACATAGCGTTTCCAGTCCAATCCCACATGGTCAAACGCCCGCTCAATAAAATCGCGGACGGAGTGTGCCGTGCCCGTGGCAATGACATAATCATCCGGTTGCGGTTGCTGCAGCATCATCCACATTGCCCGGACGTAATCGCCGGCAAAGCCCCAGTCGCGCCGGGAATCAAGGTTGCCAATGCGCAAATCGCGTTCCAGGCCGAGCTTGATGCGGGCGACGCCATCGCTGATTTTGCGGGTAACGAATTCGCGGCCGCGTCGCGGGCTTTCGTGGTTAAAAAGAATACCGGAGACGGCAAACAGGTTGTAACTCTCGCGGTAGTTCACTGTAATGTAATGTCCGTAGGCCTTGGCCGCGCCATAGGGGCTGCGCGGGTAAAACGGCGTCAGCTCCGTTTGGGGCACTTCGCGGACTTTGCCGAACATCTCGCTGCTTGATGCCTGGTAAAATTTGGCCTGGGGGCAGACTTGGCGCATGGCTTCCAGCACGCGTGTGACCCCGATGGCCGTGAATTCACCCGTCAGCATGGGCTGGGTCCAGGAAGTCGGCACAAACGACATGGCGGCCAGATTGTAAATTTCGTCCGGCCGGGTTTCCTCCATGATCTTGATCAGGGAGAACTGGTCCAACAGGTCGGCCTGCTTTAACACCACACGGTCGGTCAGGTGGGCAATGCGCTCGAAATTTTCCGAGCTGGAGCGGCGCACCATGCCATA